>JANOLA010000072.1:0-12036 GCA_031419535.1 Burkholderiales bacterium
CCGTTGATGCGCGTCAGGTGGTCGTGCACGTCGCGAAAATATTCCTGCGTGCTCATGCACACCGCCGGCACGCGCCCGCCGTGCAGCTTGCTCGCCACCTCGAGCAGCGGCGCGACCGCGTGGCGCAACTCGGTCGCGCGCCGCTTCAATGAATACAGGCGCTCGATGTTCAGGCGCGCCGAGCGCGGCGTGAAGATCTTTGCCTCGATGCCGTCGAGCTCGGTCTCGATTTCGTCGAGCAGCGGGAAGTAGCGGTCCACCACCGCGTCCATCAGCGCGTAGAACACGAAGCCCGCGCCGTGGCGCAGCAAGTGCGGCTCGCGCTCGCAGCGCTCGCGCACGCCCAGAAAGTTCTGCGTGCTGCGGTTGCGCACCGACAGCACGAAGTTCGGCCCGACGAAGATGGCCACTTCGCCGGCGTGCAGCTCGGCGCCTACCGGTTCGAGCAGGCGCATCACGACGAACACGGTGTCGCCGTACTCCTCGATCTTCGGGCGCTGATGGCCGTGGTGCGCGTCCTCCACCGCGAGTTCGTGCAGTGAGAACTCCTTCTGCATCTGCGCCAACTCGGCATCGGTGGCATCGCGCAGCGCGACCCAGACGAAACAGTCGGGGCGCTTGACCCACTCGCCGATGTCGTCGATGGCGATGTCGGACAGCTTGCGGCCATCCTGGTAAGCGACGCAGTTGATGAGCATGGGCGGCGGGCTTGGGCGGGGTTGGACGTGTCGAAGGCCCGGAATCTTCTCACGCCCGTTCTCAAGCCCGTTCTCAAGCCCGTCCTCACGGGCGCGGCGCGCTGCCTCGAATCGAACCTCGCGTCAAGCCCTTTGCTGCGCCTGCTCACATCTGAAGGATTTGCTCGCAGCCCCCCACGCATGCTCACCGACTGTTCTGCGACGGCATGTAAGCCGGTGGCCGTATGCCAACTTTTCGACGCATTCATTCCCACTTCAGCCCCGAAGATGCGCCCACCCCTGATTCGGGGGATTGAGCGCCCGACAAAAGCCGACCCATCCACCGAATCGTCGTTATCACTTCGGAGCCATCATGCAATTCGGTCTTTCCGCCCTGCGCCGGCAGTTCGCCCAGCCCCGCCCATCGCTGGGGCTGGGCGCGGCTGCGTTAGGGTGGATCAGCCGCGAAGAAGCCATCATGGGCACGGCGATCCGCGTCGAGCTGTGGTGCGACCAGCGCGGCGAAGGCGGGTCCGCGATCGACGCGGTGATGGCCGAGATGCACCGCATCGACCGGCTGCTCAGTCCCTATAAGCATGAATCCGAGCTGTCGCTCATCAACCGCGAGGCGGGGCGACGTGCCGTGCCTGTGAGCGCGGAGACGTTTGCGCTGCTGACCCAGGCCGCACGGTTTTCCGCCCTCTCAGGCGGCGCCTTCGACATCAGCTTTGCGAGCGTCGGCCATCTGTTCGATTACCGCGCCGCGGTTCGCCCGAGCGCTGAACAGATCGAACTGGCGCGTCAGTCCATCGGTTGGCAAAACGTGGTGCTCGACGAGCACGCGCGCACGGTCCGCTTTGTTATGCCGGGCATGCGCATCGACCTCGGCGGTTTCGCCAAGGGCCACGCAGTCGACAACAGCGCCGCGATTCTGGAGCGCCACGGCATCGCCCACGCCAACGTCAGCGCCGGCGGCGATAGCCGCGTCATCGGCAGCCGCCGCGGCCGGCCGTGGACGATCGCGATCCGGGACCCGCGAAGCAGCGGCATCGTCGCGGTACTGCCGCTCGAAGACGTGTCGATCTCGACCTCGGGCGACTACGAACGCTATTTCGAGCAAGACGGTGTGCGCTTCCATCATCTGATCGACCCGCGCACCGGCGACTCGCCGCGCGGCGTGCGCAGCGTCACGATCCTTAGCGCCGACGGGCTGACGAGCGAGGCGTTGTCCAAGACCGCCTTTGTGCTCGGCGCCGCGCGCGGGTTGGAACTGATCGAAACGGTGCCGGGTGTCGACGCAGTGATCGTCGACGCCGCCGGCGCCTTGCACTACTCCTCGGGTCTGCTGGCCGGCGCTGCGCCGGCCCGGCATTGAAGCGCGTTTGTTCGAAGTCTGGATTCATCAGGAGGTCACGATGAAACTGCAAGGGAGAAACTTTATGCGCAACTCTTCAACTCTTCCACGTCGGCTCGTCCGGCAAGGCGCGCTCGGCGGCGCCGCGGCGGCACTTGCACTCGGCCTTGCAGGCTGCGGCAGCGGCAGCGACAGCTCGCTCACCGTGGCCGGCGACGTTCCCGTGGCCTACGTCAAGCGCGCCAGCTCGCTCAACATCAATCCCACCGATGGCGCGCCCAGCGCGCCGGGCGGCGACTTGCTGCTGCGCGACAAGTCCTCGGCCAGCGCGGCTGAGCACAACGTCACCGCGAAGTTCACGCTCGGCGCGGGCGACGCGTCGGACCCCGAGGTCTCGTACGACGGCAAGAAGATCGTGTTCGCGATGCGTTGCCCGATCGCCAATTCGGTCACCGTGAACGATCCGAACGGTGCTCCCGTGGCCGCGTGTACCGGGCGCTGGAACATCTGGGAATACGACATGACCGGCACGACGGGGCTGGCCAACGGCACGTTCCGCCGCCTGACCGCGTCGACGTTAGACGACGACGTCGACCCGGCGTACTTGCCGGGCGACCGCGGCTTTGTGTTCGCGTCGAACCGCCAGGCCAAGTCGAAGCTGAACCAGGCGCTGGGCAAGCAGTACAAGGCGCTCGACGAGTACGAGCGCGAAACGGTGCTGAATCTGCACACGATGGACAACGCCGGCACGAACATCGCGCAGATCACGTTCAACCAGAGCCACGACCGCAACCCGGTGCTGCGCGCGAACGGCGAGATCATGTTCTCGCGCTGGGAGCATGTGGGCGACCGGAATCGCTTCGCGATCTTCACCGTCAAACCCGACGGCACCAACATGTTCACCTTCTACGGTGCGCAAAGCCCCGGCAACAGCTTCCTGCACCCGCGCGAAATGGACCCGAGCGGCACGTACAAGGGCTACCTGTCTTCATCACTGATGCCGCTGTCGCGCACGCAGGAAGGCGGCGCGCTGATGTTCGTCAACGCCCGCGACTATTCGGAGAACAACGCGCCGGCCGACAAGACGATCGCTTCGCTGGGCGGCAACGGTCAGAGCCAAATCACCACGGAAACGAGTGCCGGGCGCGGCCTGTCGCTCGGCGGCCGGGTCACCTCGCCCTACCCGCTGTGGGACGGCACGAATCGCGTGCTCGTCGCGTACCACGTGTGCCAGGTCACGCGCAATGGCGTCGTCATTCCTTGCGCGAGCCTCACTCCCGCGGAACTCGCGTCGTTGAGCGACATGAACCAGCTCGCCGCCGACGCCGCCGCGGCGCCGGTGCAAGACAACGTTCCGTCCGCGTACGGCATCTACATGTTCGACCCGGTCAAGAAGACGCTGTTGCCGGTGGCCGCTCCTCCCACCGGCTTCATGCTGACCGATCCGGTGGCGATCCAGGCACGCACTGAGCCCGCGGTGATCGAGCAAAGTGCCGTGGACGGCGCGCTCGTCGCCGAAGACAAGGGCTTGATCGAGGTGCGCAGCGTCTACGACACCGACCAGCTGAACCGCATGGCCGAACCGATGTTGACCGCCGCCGACCGTGCCGATTGCACGCCGGGCCAGCCCGCGATCGCGCAGATCGCGCCGAGCGACCCGCTCGACCCGCGCCCCATGGTCGCCGACATCGTGCGCATCAAGAACCCGGCCGACCCGGCCTACCGCTGCGCGCCGCCGCGCTTCGTTCGCGCCACGCGCGCCGTCGCGCCGCCGAGCAGCTCCATGGGCCTGGACTCGGCAATCGGCGAAACCGAGTTCGAGATGCAGCAGATCGTCGGCTACGCCCAGATCGAACCCGATGGTTCGTTCAGGCTGAAGGTGCCGGCCGACGTGCCGCTGGCTCTGGCCATCGTCGATTCGAAGGGCCGCGCGTTCCAGACCCACACCAACTGGATCCAGGTTCGCCCGGGCGAGAAGCGCACCTGCGACGGTTGCCACAGCCCGCGCCGCGGCGCGGCGATGAACAGTGGTGTCGTGGTGAACTCGACGCCGCAGGCGACCGGCTTGCTGCCGATCTGGCGCACCAGCCACTCACTCGGCGAAACCATGGCGTCGCTGCGCACGCGGCTTGACGCAACCCTGCTGGACTTCAAGCCCGACATGGTCTACAGCGATGTCTGGGCCGACACCAGCGTCGCGGGCGTCACGGCACGGCCGTCGATTTCGCTGCGCTACGCCGGCAACACGAACCCGGCGGACAACCTTCAGACGCCCGTGCCGCTGAACGGCATCATCAACTACCCGGAGCATGTGCAGCCGATCTGGTCGCGGGTTCGCGGTGTGGCTGGAGCCGACACTTGCACGACTTGCCACAACGACCCGGCCAAGCTCGACCTGCGCGGCAACGTCGGCGGCACCGGTCGCCTGATCTCCTACGAAGAACTGCTGGTCGGCGACCCGGTGATCGGCGCCAACGGTCAGCCGGTGGTCGTGATCCGCGACGGCGTTCCCGAAATCGAGCGCGGCGCCGCGGTCGTCGACAACAGTTCGAGCTCGACCAACAGCGCCGGCATCACGCGCAAGAGCCGTTTGGGCGAAATCATGTTCGGCGAAACCCTGCTCGCCAGCGCTGGCGCGCGCACCCTGCACCCGAACCCACCGGCCACGGCACCGAACCATGCGCTGCTGCTCAACGCCGCGGAAAAACGCCTGATCTCGGAGTGGATGGACCTGGGTGGCCAGTACTACAACGACCCGTTCGGCACCGGCAGCACGGTGCGCACCGTGACCGCACTGAGCGAAGCCAGCTTCAGCCAGATCGTGCATCCGATCCTGAACAGCACCTGCGCCGCGGGCTGCCACCAGGCCGGAGGCACCGGCTCCGCCGTGCCCGCTGGCACGACCTTCGCGCAGAACCGCTTCGTGCTGACCGGCAGCGCCGAGGGCGACTACAACGTGACGCTGGCGATGATCAGCAACGCCTGTGCGCCTGGGACCAACTCGCTGCTGGCCCGGCCGTCGACCGTGCCGCACCCGGCCGGCGCGACGACGCAGGCGACCGCGCTGCTGCCGGTGGGCAGCCCGAACTACACCGCGATCCTCAACTGGATCCAGACCGGATGCCCATGACTGAAAAGACTCTGCACCAGCGGGTGCGGCATCGAAGCGCCGCACTCGCTTGGCTGTTCGCCGCAAGCCTCACGGCTTGCGGCGGCGGGGGTTCGAATCCGTTCGACAACCCCGACAGCGTGAACAACCGAACGCTCACGGCGGGCCAGAGGCTCGCCTTTGCCTATTTTCAGTACTGCATCCAGCCGATATTGGTTTCGCAGACGTGCGCCGCATCGGGCTGCCACGACAGCGTCAACGGAACCGGTGGCGCGTTGCGGCTGGTGGTCGGTGCCGCGGCTGTACCACTATCGAGCGCACCCGACACGATCCGTCAAAGCGACATGTACAAGAATTTCTATTCGGCTCAGGGTTCCACCGCGATCGGCTCGCCCGATCAAAGCAAGCTGCTCAGCAAGCCACTGGTGCGCGGCATGCTGCACGGCGGCGGCCAGATCTTCCAGAGCGACACCGACCCGAACGTCAAGTTGATCGAATACTGGATCGGCCGGCCGACGCCGCAGAACCAGCCCGATTCCGAATTTGCCACGAGCACGTATTCGTCGATGTTCACTCCGGCGCTCGTTCCCCCGGGTGTGCCCGCGCCGGGGACCTGCAACACGGCTCCGTGATTCGTCCCTTGCCGCACAGACCGCACCCGCCGCCCCATGACTGTTTTGAGCGCACCCTTGCGCGCGCCACCCCGTTGGACTGCCCTGGTCGCGCTGGCCCTTGCGTTCGCGCTGGGCGGCGCCTTCGCTCCCCCCGCCGCCGCCGCTGACGAGAGCCCTCGCAATGACGGCGGGGAACGCGTGCAAATCGCCGACCCCTTCATCGAACTGCGCACCGGCCCCGGGCGCGGCTTCCCGGTCTTCTTCGTCTCTGCGCGCCAGGAATGGATCGCGATCGAACTGCGGCGCACCGACTGGTTTCGGGTGCGCACCGAAACCGGCAAGGTCGGCTGGGTGAACCGGGCGCAGCTCGAGACCACGCTCACCGAAGCCGGCGGCACCAAGACGTTTCGCGACATCGTTGTCGACGACTACCTGAAGCGCCGCGTTCAACTCGGCGCGGCCTGGGGCCAGTTCAAGAGTGAACCGCTGCTCAAGGTGTTCGGCAGCGCCAAACTGACGGACACGCTGACTTTCGAGGCCACGCTCGGCCAGGTGCAGGGAACGTTTTCCGGCACCGATTTCTGGCACCTGAATCTGCTGGCGGAGCCCTGGTCGGACCAGCGCTTGTCGCCGTTCTTCGCGGTCGGCGCGGGGCGCTTTCGCAACATCCCGAACGCGAGCCTGGTCAGCGCGCTGACCACCGACGCCAAGTTGTCCAACGTGTCGCTCGGTCTGCGCTTTTATCTCACCGACCGCTTCATCGTTCGCGGCGACTACTCGATCTACACCGCCTTCGTCGAAGACGCGCGCTCGATCGAATACCGCGCCGCGACCATCGGCCTGTCCTTCTTCTTCTGACGCCCCGAGAGCCTGCCATGCGATGCACCCTGTATGTCCGCCCCCGGTCGCTTCGCGCCCGCCCCCCCAGGGCACCGCAGGGGCCCCTTCGTGGCCCATGGCGAGCAACCGTCTTGGGGCGGCCCGGCGACGGTTGCTCACTCCGATATGTACGGCGCTGCGCGGATGCCTCGCGGTCGCTGGGCCTGCTGGCCGCCGCTCTCACGCTCGCCTGGGCTTGCGGCAGCGCGAGTGCGCAGACGACCGCGCAGGCCACCGCGGCGCCGGCCGACCAGCAGCCCGCCAATGAACAGGTCATCGTGCCGCAGGTGGACCGGCGCGATGTGCGAGTGCCGCGCCTGCCGTCGAAAGACTTCTAACTCGGCCTGCTCTACGGCACCTACGCGACGCAGAACTTCGGAGCGAGCAGCGTCGCCGGCGTGCGCCTGGGCTACCACATCACGGAAGACTTCTTCGTCGAGTCGGTGTATGCGCGCACCAAGGCCGACGACTCGGTGTACCGGCGCCTGACCGGCGGCACCGGCGCGGTATTCGACACCGAAACGGTGAAGCTGAACTACTACAACCTCTCGTTCGGCTTCAACGTTTTGCCGGGTGAAGTGTTCCTCGGCGGGCGCTTCGCCCGGCCCAGCGCGCTGTACCTGATCGCCGGTGTGGGCAGCACCAAGTTCGACCAGCAGCGCCGCCAGACCATCAACTTCGGCTGGGGCACGCGCGTGATGCTCGCCGACTGGGCAGCGCTCCAGGTCGACATGCGCGACCACGTGTACTCGCTCGACTTGCTCGGCCGGCGCGAGAGCACGCACAACCTCGAGCTGAGCGCGGGACTCACGTTCTTCTTCTAAGGCGGGCCTGACCATGCAACCGACATCTTCGAGCCGATTCCTCGCATCGCGCCGCGCCGTCCTGGCCGCTGCGCTCGGCCTGGGCAGCGGCATCAGCGTCGCGGCGCTCAAGACGTCGAGCCCGGCGCCGGACTTCACGCTGCGCAGCACCGAAGGGCAGAACCTGCGCCTGGGAGAGCAGCGCGGCAAGGTAGTGATGGTCAACTTTTGGGCCACCTGGTGCGGGCCGTGCCGGGTGGAAATGCCGCACCTGAACCGGCTCTACGAAAAGTACCGCGGCGCCGGCTTCGTGCTGTTCGGCGTGAATGTCGACGACGACGTGCGCAACGCCGCGGCGCTGGCGCAGAAGATGGGGCTCAAGTTCCCGATCTTGGCCGACGCCGAAAAGCGCGTCAGCAAGCAGTACGACCTGAGCGCGATGCCGTCGACGGTGCTGATCGACCGCGACGGCCGCGTGCGCCATGTGCACCGCGGCTACCGCGAAGGATTCGAAGACATGTACGAAAAACAGATTCGGGAGTTGCTGAAGCAATGAATGCGCTGCGAAGTCCCCTGGTCATCGTGCTGCTGAGCTGCGCGGCGTGCGCGCTGCTGCTTCTCACCGGCTGCGCGATTGAGCCCTGGGTCAAGCCTTATGAGCGCGAGCGGCTTGCCGACCCGATCATGAAGTTCGCGCGCGAAGCCTTGCCCGAACGGCACCGCGAACACGTGCTGACCGTGCGCGAAGCCGGACGCGGCGCGACCGGCGTGCAAGGGGGTGGTTGTGGCTGCAACTGAGCGCTTCGCGCGCCTGCGCCTGCTTCTGGGCCAGCCCCTGGGCCTGCCCCTGGGCTCGCGCCTCGCCGCCGCGGCGCGCTGGCTCGGGCGCCTGACCGGCGCGCTGGGCAGCGCGGCGCTCGCCTGGCCGTCGGCCCACGCCATGAACTTGCCGGAGAACCGAGCCGAAGGCATGCTGCACGTGTTCAAGGGTGGCGGCGTAACGGCCAGCGGCCCGGCGCTGCTGGTGCGCAAGAGCCTGGCGGATCGGGTCTCGCTGTCGGGTTCGTACTACGTCGACAGCGTGAGCAACGCGTCGATCGACGTCGTCACGACGGCCAGCCCGTTTCGCGAACGGCGCAATGCCTTCGCCCTCGGCGCCGATCTGGTGGTGCGCGACTCGCTGATCAGCCTGTCCACCTCGTACAGCAAGGAGCCCGACTACGTCGCCAAAGTCCTCAACCTGGATGTCGCGCAAGAATTGCTCGGCGGCATGACGACCGTCACGCTGGGCTACACGCGCGCCGCCGACACCGTGGCGAAGAAGGGCGACCCGACCTTTGCCGACCAGGCGAAACACTGGCAATACCGATTCGGCGTGACGCAAATCCTCACGCCGCGCTGGCTGGCCAGCGCCAACGTCGAGGCGATTTCAGACTCGGGATTTCTCGGCAACCCGTACCGCGCGGCGATCGAGTTCGGCGCCCTGGTCCCCGAGCGCTACCCGCGCACGCGTTCCAGCCGATCCTTCAAGTTGCGCGCGATCGGCGACCTCGGCTCGCGCGACGCGGTGCGTGCCGAATACCGCTACTTCTACGACACCTGGGACATCCGCGCCCATACCGTCGAGGCCGGCTACAGCCGCTACCTCAACGAACATTGGCTGGCGGACGGCTTCGTGCGCGTCAACGGTCAAAGCCAGGCGCTGTTCTACAGCGACAACGCACCGGCGACGGCGACCTACATCACGCGCAATCGCCAGTTGAGCGATTTGAACAACTTCAGCCTGGGCGCGAAGCTCACCCACAGCTACCACCGCGTTCCCGGCCAATACGAAGTCAAGCTGCACGCCGGCTATGAGCTGATGCGCTTCAAGTACAGCAATTTCACCGACGTGCGCACCGGCCAGACCTACGCATTCAGCGCGCATGTTTTGCAATTCCAGGTGTCGGCCACCTACTGAGCAAGAGGAAACGAGCCATGTTGAATCGATTCATCCGCAACCCCGGCGTGTCCGACCTCGCGTCGGTGCTTGCGCTGTGGGCAGTCTGGGCGGCACTCGCGCTGCTGGCGCTGCAACCCGCGTGGGGCGCGCAGGAGAAACCCGCGCCGCAGGCACAGGCACAGGTACAGGCACCGGCCAAAGCCGAGGCCGCAACCGTGGCGGGCCTGGACAGCCGCGTGCAAGACGTGAAAGGCGATGTGATCCGCCTCAATCGCGACCTGCTCGTGCTCGAAGAAGAATTGCTGTTCCCGGCGAACACGCAAGTCGCGCTGTTCGTGTCGATGGACGTGGGCAAGCTGTTCTCGCTCGACTCTGTGCAGGTCACGCTCGACGACAAAGTGGTGTCGAACTACCTGTACACGCCGCTCGAGGTGCAGGCCCTGCACCGCGGCGGCGTGCAGCGCATTCACATGGGCAACCTGAAGTCCGGCGAGCACACGCTGACCGCGTTCTTCACCGGCAAGGGCCCGCATGAGCGCGACTACAAGCGCGGCACGTCGCTGAAGTTCGAAAAGAGCACCGGCGCGAAGTACATCGAACTGCGCATCAAGGACTCCACGGGCAAATTGCAGCCGGAGTTCGATGTCAAGGTCTGGCAGTGAGCGTCTGCGTCTCTCAATCCCGATGCCAACCCGAAGCCACACCATGCAGCCGCTCGCGAAGCGCCGATTGCCGGGGCAGCTGATCGCCGCTGCGGCGCTGGCCACCTGCGCCTGGCTGGGCGGCGGCGCGCCGGCCCATGCCGCCGACAAATTTCGCCCGGTGATCGAAGACCCGCACTTCGGCGACTCGCTGTACCACTTCTACCAGGAGCACTACTTCTCGTCGGTGACGAGCCTGATGGTGTCGCAGCATTTCAACCGCGTGCCTAAGCATGCCGACGAAGCCGAGGTGCTGCGCGGCGGGCTGATGCTGTCGTACGGCCTGCACCGCGAAGCGGGCGAAATCTTCGCCAAGCTGATCGAGAACAACGCTCCGGCGCCGGTGCAGGACCGGGCCTGGTTCTATCTGGCGAAGATTCGCTACCAGCGTGGCTTTCTCGCCGACGCGAGCGACGCGCTGGCGCGCATCGGCCCGCACCTGCCGCCCGACCTGAAAGAAGAGCGCGTGCTGCTGCACGCCAGCGTGTTGATGGCCAGCCAGGCCTACGCCGAAGCGGCCAAGATGCTCGCGAGCCTGCCCAAGGAACACAGCGCCGGGCCCTACGTTCGCTACAACCTGGGCGTTGCGCTGATCAAAACCGGCGAAGTCGAAGACGGCATCGCGATGCTCGAATTCGTCGGTCGCGGCAAGGCGGTCGATGAAGAGGCACGCAGCCTGCGCGACCGCGCGAATCTGGCGCTCGGCCTGGCCGCGTTGCGCGAGCAGCGCCCCGACCTCGCGAAGACCGCGCTGGAGCGGGTGCGCCTGAATGGCATGCTCGCGAACAAGGCGCTGCTCGGGTTCGGCTGGGCCGAGGCCGAGCAGAAGAATCCGCGCCGCGCCCTGGTGGCGTGGACCGAACTCGCCGGGCGCGAAGCCAGCGACGCCGCGGTGCTGGAAGCCAAACTCGCCGTGCCCTATGCGTACACCGAACTCGGCGCGTATCGCCAGTCGCTGGAAGGCTTCGAGGCCGCGCTCGACACGTTCGACACCGAAGGCAAGGCGCTTGACGAGTCGATCGCCGCGATCCGCTCCGGCGTTTTGCTGAACGGTCTGCTGGAGGCCAACCCGGGCGAGGAAATGGGCTGGTTCTGGAACATCCGCGTGCTGCCCGACATGCCGCACTCCGCTCACCTGGCGCAGGTGCTGGCGCGCCATGAGTTCCAGGAAGCCTTCAAGAACTACCGCGACCTGAGCTTTCTCGCAGCCAATTTGCAGTCCTGGCTGGACAAGCTGGTCGCCTTCGAAGACATGCTCGCGAACCGGCGCCAGGCGTATGCGCAGCGCCTGCCGCTGGTGCGCGCCGCGGCCAGCAGTTCTGGCCCGGGCCTGGGCCTGGGCCAACTGCAACGCCGCCGCGACGCACTCGCCGACGAGCTGGCCCGCGCGGAATACGAATCGAACGCCGCCGCGTTCGCCGACGCCAAGCAGCTTGAGATGCTCGAGCGCATCGGCAATGTTCGCGAGACCTTGGCGCGCGGTGCGGCCGACCCGCAATTGGTGCAGGCCGCCGAGCAACTGCGCCGTGTCGCCGGCGCGCTGACCTGGCAACTCGCGCGGGACTACTCGGCACGGCTGTGGGAAACGCAGAAGACCTTGAAGGAGGTCGACACGGGCTTGGCCGATGCGCGCGAGCGCGAAGCCGCTCTGACGCGCGCGCAAGTCGAGGAGCCGGCGCGGTTCGATCGGTTCGGCCAGCGCATCGTCGAGCTCGCAGCGCGAATTCGCGGGCTGATTCCGCGCGTCGCAGCGCTCAAGAGCGAACAGCAAGGCGAGGTGCAAGAACTCGCCGTCGCCGAACTCGCGCGGCGGAAAGAACACTTGGCCGAATACGTCACTCAGGCTCGCTTCGCGGTGGCCCAACTTCACGACCGCGCTCAACTGGCGCAGGACTCGAATGATGAAAAGCAGCCTTAGCCCTGCGCTGCTTCCGCTCTTCGCGGCGCTGCTCGCGCT
>JANOLA010000073.1:0-6336 GCA_031419535.1 Burkholderiales bacterium
CTGCTGTATGCCATGCCACAACAGCCCACGCTGGGAATTCAGGTCGCGGCCACCGGCGTGGTGCGCACCGGGCCGAGCGATCCGCCACAGCTTGGCTTGCGCGTCGTCCGGCCCGCACCCGATGCGATGGCGGCCACCGCACTGTCGCGCCCCTGCGTCTTCGTCGCGTTGAGCCGCGGCGCGTGGCGCGAAGTTCGCCTGGCCGACGCCGACGCAAAGCCCATCGGCGCCGCGCGAGTGGGTGCGGCCCGGGGAAGCTCGGCCTCCGCCGCAGGTGCTGCACCGCCGCCATTCGTGCTTCCCTCGCTCATCGAACCCGGCCAGCCCGACGCACGCCGCGCCGAACCCAGGACCGGCACGAAGTGAAGGCCTGCACGAATCACGCGGGCCCGAGAGCGGCGCACAGCCCGCCGCGTGTTCAAATTTTCGATTCAACTCGAAGATGCAATTCGAAGATGCATTCGAGGTCGTTCGTCGTTTGAAGGAGAAGTCATGAAATCGGTTCTGAGCTTCGTTCTCGCCGTCTCGTTGTCCCAGCTCGGCACATCCGCGCTGGCCGCCGAGGCCACCGGCGAACTCTGGGAGATGACCACCAAGATGGAGATGGCGGGCATGCCGGCGGGGATGGGCGGCATGGGCATGCCGCCGCAGAAGGTGTGCATGCTCAAGGGGCAGGAGAGCAAGCCGGTGAAGAGCGGTCCCGACGACAACTGCACGATGAGCGACGTGAAGCAGTCGGGCAACACCGTCACCTTCAACATGAAGTGCACGGGCAAGAATGCGATGACGGGCAGCGGCGAAATCACGAGCACGCCCAACAGCTTCAGCCAACGAGTCAAGATGAAGGCCGATGGCGAAGACATGACGATCGTCTCCACCGGTAAGCGCGTCGGCGGCGCGTGCAAGGGCGACGAGCAGCTCAACCAGGCGTACGCCGGGGCAGCCGATTCGAATGCGAAGAGTTGCCAGGCATCGCTCGATCAAAACGAGTATGGGCGCTTCCTGAAGGCGACGGAGAAGCTGGGTGGCGACAACCGAGCTCAGTGCGCCAACATGCCCACGGCAGAGAGCAAAAAGAACTGCGAAGCGGCCAGCGATTTCGGCTGCTCGAAGTTGCGCCCGCAAATGTGCTCGCGCCTGGGCGCCGATCTGAAAGTCCGGGACAAGTTCGTCAGTTTCGCGAACAAGGGCCTGGCCTTGGCGGAAGAGTGCGGCCTCGGGCCGGACAAGATCGTCGAGCAGCACTGCACCATCAGCCTCGATCAGAAGGATTGGCGCTTCGTCGCCGACCATTGCCAGAAAGACAGCCGGGTGGCGGCGCTGAAGAAGCAGCATTGCATCGGCCGCGACTACACCTCGGTGGCGCAAAGCCAGCGCGACATGTGCTCCACGATCGGGGGGCTGAGCGTTGCCAAGGCCGGATCCGGCGATGCCGACACCGGAGATGCTTCGGCCAAACCGGCCACACAGAAGGAAGCCGCCAAACCCAGCGCCCTGGAAGAAGCGAAGAAGGGAGGCGTGAAAGTGCTGAAGGACATCTTCAAGTTCTGACGTGACTGGCGCGTTCCTGGCCCGGGCTGCGCTGCGTTGCGGCGCAGCCCTTTGTTTTTGGTTGTGCGTGCCAATGGCTGCGGTTTCGGCCTCGGCCTCGGCCACGACCGCTGACGCTCCTGGCAGTGGGCCGCTGGAGGGCATCGCGCAGGCCTACCTGGCACGCATCGACGGCAAGACCGTCTGGTCGCACCGAGCGGCGCAACCACTCGCCCCGGCCAGCCTCACCAAAGTGATGACGGCGCTGCTGATTCTGGAAAACTACGAGCCGCAGAAAGTCATCACCGTGACCGCCCGCGCCGCGGCAGCCACCGGCACCCGGTTGCGCATCAAGGCGGGCGAGCGATACACCCAGGAGAGTTTGTTGCTCGCCGCCTTGCTCATGTCCGGCAACGATGCCTGCCGCGCCTTGGCCGAGGCGCACAGCGGCGATGTGCGCAGATTCGTCGCGCTGATGAATCGGCGCGCCGTCGAGCTGGGGCTGGTGCACACGCATTTCGAGAACCCGTGCGGCCACGATGCGCCGGGGCACTACTCCACGGTTCAGGACTTGATGCAGCTCACCGAAATCGCGTTGACGAACCCCGTGTTCGCGCAGATCGTGCGTCGCCTGGAAGCGCGCATCGAGTCGGTGGACGGCACACGTCGCTTCGATTTGCGCAACGGCAATGAACTGATGGGGCGCCACCCCGACGCTATCGGCGTGAAGTCGGGCTACACGCCCAAGGCCGGCAAGTGCCTGATCGCGCTGGCCGAGCGCGGCGGCGTGCGCGTGCTGCTGGTGCTGCTCAACGCACCGGACCGCTGGTGGGGGGCGCACGCTGCGTTGGACCGCGCCTTCGAGCATGCCGCCAAATCCCGCAAGCCGTAGCGAGCCCGCGCCGACGTGGCTCGTTGGCCCAACGGGACATTGCGGCGCAGGTGTTGGCGCGGTTGGCGCAGGGGAAGGTGAAGGGGCGCAGTGTGAAGGTGCGGTTCGTTGACTGTGAGTTGGGCGACGCTTGATTGCGAACGCGCTTGGGTCGAGGCCGATGGGCAAGCCGCAACGGCTGCGCTGCTCGCCGCCTATCTGTGGACACCCGAGTCTCCGAAGTCGAGATGTGGAGAATGGCTGTAGATGGCGATAGTGGCTCGGCTTTGGAGGTAATTTATATCGGATCCCGGGCCCCGGTTGGCGCCAATCCCAATGTGCGCGGAATGTCGAACGCACCGCTGTCATGCGGCGCTCTTGTTTGACAAACGTCTCGCGCAATGCCGAGCCAAGGTGACGGCCTGCCCGCGCCTAGTGCTGATGGCTGTTGCGTCGGTCGGCAGCTGCGGTAGCACGCGGTCGTAGCCTGCATGCCGTTCGGCGCCATTGCGCATCCAGGCCAGCCAGCCGAAGGCGCGCACGCCGGCGTAGATGAAGGCTTGCTGCCAGGCCGCGACCCGGAGTACCCGCATACCGCGTAGAAGCGCGAGGTCGGCGAGGGAACGGCTCATGGCTTCGGGCTGAACCCAGTACAGCCAGTCGTGCACCACTGCGGCGTTGCCGTACTTGCCCCACTTGGGCAACAGCACCCACAGGGGCCTGGGAATCGACGCGAAGTCCGTTTGAAAGCCCGCTTGCACGGCGATGGTTCGTGGGGCATCGTCGAAGGCGAGGTTGAAGTCGAATTCCTTCACGAGCACCCACGTCTTACCGTCGGCCAGCGGTGAAACGACCAGGAGCGACAGAAACCTGTCCATCGCTTCACGCTACGCCGCTTTCAGCGCGGCGTCATCCGCAATTTTGATGAGGGGACCGAAATCGCGCTCGGGTACGGAAGCGAGGCGCCCCATGACGTACTTGTGCAAGACGCTCGCGATCGAGGTCCGGTACGAAACGCCTTCCTCCTGGCCGACCCGAAAATGCGCGAGCGTCTGGAGAGCGACACGGCCAGTTGGACTACGCTGACGCTGAACAGCCCTGCGGCTTGAAGACGCGCTCCGTTGACGGTGGGAACTTGGCCAACTTCGAGGCTGGCCTGATGGGCCGAGGCACGAGTCCTCCCCCACAGTTTGGGCAGATGCCACCGAGTTTGGCGTCCGCGCAACTCTCGCAGAACGTGCACTCGAACGAGCAGATGCGGGCATTCCTCGCGCCGGGCGGGAGGTCGGTATCGCAGCACTCACAAGTCGGGCGCAGCTGAAGCATTGGTTCCTCCTTGCGAGTCTCGATGTTGCTCGAAGTGTAGCGACGCAGGTGCTCAGTTGGACACACGGTAAACCGCTATGTACAATAAAGCGTACATACAAGGAGATTCCCCAGTGGACGCGATTACTTATTCGGCAGCACGCGCCAATCTCGCCAGCACCATGGACAGAGTGTGCAATGACCATGAGACGCTGATCATTACCCGCAACGGAGAGCAGTCCGTCGTGATGCTCTCACTCGAGGATTTCAAGGCTCTGGAGGAGACGGCCTATTTGCTGAGGAACCCAACCAATGCAAAGCGACTGCTGACCGCTGCCGGTCAGTTGAACGCCGGCAAGGGCGTTGAGCGGAAGCTCACCAAGTGAAGCTTGTGTTTGCGGATGGGGCTTGGGAAGACTACCTCTACTGGCAGAAGCAAGACAAGCGGATGGTCGAGCGAATCAACAAGCTCATTCGGGAAACACAGCGAGAGCCATTCACCGGTATGGGGAAACCTGAATCGCTGAAACACGCTTTGTCCGGGTATTGGTCGCGGCGGATCACCGAAGAACACCGCATGGTCTACAAGGTCGAGGCGAACGCACTGCTAGTTGCGCAGTTGCGATACCACTATTGAGACGCCCAACTTAGGGGGCGCACGTCAAGGGGCGTCACCTCTTCGCGCCAAATCCTTGACCGCCCCGGTCGCAATGCCGGGATGCTCTTGTTGAGCCTGCTCGATGGCCTGTTGCTGGGCGTCCAGGATTTCGAAGTGAACGCGGCTGCCCACTCTGATGCGGTCGGGGAATGCCACAGCAAGCTTGCCGATGTAGCTGGTTTGCTTTGGCTTCACCGTGAATGCAATGTTCAGGTCGACTTTGAGTTGCGGCACCAGGAAACCTGTCGGGCTGATGGCGTTCATGTTGTAGCGCCCGGCAGGCAGCTTCTTGATGAACAGCACTTCCTTGCCCGGCTGTGCGGCGACCGAGTAGGTCGTCTTGAGCGGGTTGAAGCCAGGTTCCGAAATCGAGACGGCGTATTCGAGTTCGCCTGCCTTTCTGCCCTTGAGGAAAGCCCAGGCGGATTCGTCCGGGCTGCTTTGGATGGGCGCCAGAGCGACGGAGCCGATGACAATTCCATCGTTGTCGCCCAGGCTCTGCAACTCTTCTTTCGTCGCGCGGAGCGAAAAGCTGGTGGTGACCCCGCCGCCCGATGCGCTATCGTCGATGCGCGAGCCGCCCACCCCGGGCGCCTTGCATCGGCCCAGGCACGGGGCGCCGCAGGCGGCCCGGCGCAGATCCACACTTCCACACTTCGAGAGGTAAAGCCCGTGATTCGACTTGCCCGCATCGCCGCGCTCGCGCTGTTCACCGCCCTGGCCGCCAGCAGCCCGGTTTTCGCTGCCGACTACCCCAACAAGCCGGTGAAGTGGGTCGTTCCCTACCCGCCCGCGGGCACCACCGACGTGCTGGCGCGCATCGTCGCGCAGTGGCTCACCGAGAAGATGGGCCAGCCCTTCGTCGTGGAAAACAAGCCCGGCGCGGGCAACAACATCGGCGTCGAGTTCGTCGTGAATTCGCCGCCCGACGGCTACACGATGCTGCTCGTGAACCCGGCCAACGGCATCAACGCAACGCTGTACAAGAACCTCAACTACAACTTCATTCGCGACATCGTGCCCGTCGCCGGCCTGATCCGCACGCCCAACGTGATGGAGGTGACGCCGTCGTTCCCGGCCAAGACGGTGCAGGAGTTCATCGCCTACTGCAAGGCCAACCCGGGAAAGATCAACATGGCCTCGAGCGGCAGCGGCACCTCGGTGCACCTGTCGGGCGAGCTGTTCAAGTCGATGACGGGTTGCAGCATGCTGCACGTGCCGTACAAGGGCGCCGGGCCGGCGCTGACCGACCTGATGGGCGGCCAGGTCGACGTGCTGTTCGACAACCTGCCCTCCTCCATCAACCACATCAAGGGCGGCAAGCTGCGTGCGCTGGCCGTCACGTCGGAGCAGCGCGAGCCTGCGATGTCGCACCTGCCCACCGTCGGCGAAACCGTTCCCGGCTACGAAGCCACCGCGTGGTTCGGCATCGGCATGCCCAAGGGCACGCCGCGCGACGTGATCGACAAGGTCAACGCCGAGATCAACCGCGCCCTGGCCGACCCGAAGATGCGCGAGCGCCTGGCCGAACTCGGCGGCAAGCCGATCGGCGGAACGCCTGAGGACTTTGGCAAGGTCATCGCCGCGGAGACGGCGAAGTGGGAGAAAGTCGTTCTCTCCTCCGGCGCGAAGGTGGAGTAGCCCGGCTGCGCCGCCTGGAAGCGCGAATCGAATCGGTGGACGGCACACGCCGCTTCGATTTGCGCAACGGGAATGAACTGATGGGGTGCCACCCGAACGCGGCGCGCGCGTGGCTCGTCTTGGCGGTGCTGGCGGCCTATGCCAACTCGCTGGCCGGCGCGTTCCAGTTCGACGACTACAACGTGATCGTGGAATCCGCGGGCGTGCATTCCTTCGCCGCATGGTGGCAGAGCATGCCGGGCATCCGTCCGCTATTGAAACTGAGCTATGCGGCGAACTGGGCGCTCGACGAGCGGGCGGTGGGCTTCTCCGCGGTGAATCTGGTGGTGCA
>JANOLA010000074.1:0-26086 GCA_031419535.1 Burkholderiales bacterium
GCGAGCGACTTTCTCCGGAAGAAATCAGCGCCGTCATGGACGGCACGCTCGCCGGTTTCACGCGTTTGGTGCAGGCGCACGGCGGGGTCGTCCTGCAATACGCGGGTGACAGCATGCTCGCGGTGTTCGGCAAGTTGGTGGCGCGCGAATCCGACGCTGAAAGCGCGGTGCGCGCCGGGCTGGCCATCCTGGCGCAGGCGCGCGAGCAGGCCGAACGTGTGCGGCAACGCCATGACCACCAGGGCTTCGGCGTGCGCGCCGGCATCGCCACCGGCGGTGTGTTGCTCGGCGGTGGGGTGGACGGCGAGCAAAGCATTCGCGGCATGACGGTGAACCTGGCGGCGCGCATGGAACAGACCGCGCCGCCGGGCACGTTGCGCGTCTGCCCCGACACGCGGCGCCTGGTGCGCGGCCTGTTCACCCTGCGCGAGCAGCCGCCGCTGCAGGTCAAGGGGCGCAGCGAGCCGATCGTCAGTTGGCTCGCCGACGGCACGGCAGAGCACGGCATCGCGCACGCCCAGCGCGGCGTGACCGATGTGGCCGCACCCATGGTCGGCCGCAGCCAGGAACTCGCGGCATTGCAGGGCGCGTGGCGCGACTGGCGCGGTGCCAGCCACGCTGGCCCCGTCGGGCCGATGATCGTCACGGTGATGGGCGAGGCTGGCCTGGGCAAATCGCGCCTGCTCGCCGAGTTCCGTTCCTGGGCGCAAGGCGAAGTGCAGTGTGTGCACTGTCTGGATGCGTTTGCCGGCGAGCGCGCCATGGGGCGGCCGTATGGCCTGCTGCGCCAGGTCTTCGCGCGCCAGTTGCACCTTCTCGACAGCGACGCGCCGGCCGAGGCGCGCGGCAAATGGCTCGAGGCGATGACACCGCTGTTGCGCGGCGCGGGCGATTGCGCGGTGCTGGGGCACTTGCTGGGGCTCGATTTCAGCGCGCACGCTGAAGTGCGCCCCTTGCTGAGCGAGGGCCGGCAGTTGCGCGACCGCGCCTTCTTTCATGCGGGCCAGGCGCTGCGCCATTGGGCAGCGCTGAGCCCGGCGTTGCTGCTGGTGCTCGAAGACCTGCACTGGGCCGACCCCGGGTCGCTCGAGTTTGTCGACCACCTGGCGTTGCACTTCGCCGACGTGCCGCTGTTCCTGCTCTGTGCCGCGCGCCTTGAGTTCGACGAGCTGCGGCCTGCCTGGTCCACGAGCATCGGGCGGCGCCGCATCGACCTGGCGCCACTGGGCGGCGCCGACGCGGAGCAGCTGGCCGAAGCGTTGCTGGCGCCCTTCGACGAGGTGCCCACCGGCTTGCGCGAACGGTTGACCGCGGGCGCCGAAGGCAACCCCTTCTTCATGGAGGAGTTGGTCAACATGATGGTCGACCGCGGCGTCATCGTCTCGGAGCATGGCCATTGGACGCTCAAGCCGGAACGCCTGCACCTGGCGCAGATGCCGAGCACGCTGACGGGCGTGCTCCAGGCGCGCCTGGATCTGTTGCCGGCCGATGAACTGCGCGCGCTGCAACTCGCCGCCGTCGTCGGCACGGTGTTTTGGGACGATGCGCTGCGGGTGCTGGGTTTGGCGGGTGAACTGCCGCTGGGCTCACTCGTGCTGCGCCAGTTGATCGTCGAGCGGCTAGAGAGCAGCCTGGAAGGCCGGCGCGAATTCGCTTTCCGCCACCAACTGATGCACCAGGTGTGTTACGGGCGCGTGTTGCAGCGCGTCAAGGTGCCGGCGCACGCACGCGTCGCACAGTGGCTCGAAGCACTGCCGGGTGAACGGCCGCTGGACTTGATTGCCGAGCACTTCGAGCGTGGCGCCGAGCCGGCGCGGGCCCGCGATGCCTGGCACAAGGCGGCCCAGGTGGCCCAGTCACGCTATGCCAATGCCCAGGCGCTGGCGCATGCGCAGCGCGCCGGCGTGCTCACCGCACCCGAAGACCTGGGGCGCTTGTATGAGCTGGCGCTGCTGCGCGTCAAGGTCCTGGCATTGCTGGCGCAGCCGGAGCCACTGCAGACCGCGCTCGACGCCCTTGAACAGTTGGCGAGCCGCAGCGGCGACGCCGCGAAGCGCTCGGAGGCGGCAGGACGTCGGGCACTGTTCCTCTTCAACCGAGGCGAGGCGGCAGCGGCACTGCGGATCGCCGAGTCGGCAGTGGCCGAAGCTTCGCCCGACGCACCGCGCCAGGCGGCGCGGGCCGGCTCGATCGTCGTCCAGGCACTGGGGCGCCTGGGGCGACACGCCGATGCGCGGGCGCGCGCTCTCGACGCGCTGGCCTTGGCCAGGCGCTGCGGCGACAAGCAGATCGAAGGCGCGATCCTGAACACCTTGGGCACGCTCGCCGACGACCAGGGCGACACCACGACGGCGGTCGAGTTCTATCTACAGGCCCTGGCGCACCACCGCGAAACCGGCAACCTGAGCTATGAAGCCGGGGTCCTGTCCAACCTCGGCTATGCCGAGCTGTACCTTGGGGGCTACGCCGCGGCGCAAGCTCGTTTTGTCGAGGCCAGCGAACTGTTCGCGCGCATCGGCCAATCCGAACTGGAAGCGATCGTTTCGGTGAATCTGGCGATGGTCGCGCTAAACCGTGGCGAACCGGCCGGTGCCCTGCAACACGCACGCCATGCCTTGCCGCTGCTCGCGGCTGCGGGTAGCCGCTGGGGTGAAGCGGCGGCGCAGCGCGTCACCGGCCAGGCGCACCTGGCATTGGGGGAGCTGGTGGCCGCCCGCGACGCCCTGCGCATCGCGAGGCAGCGTTATCTCGAACTCGACCTGCCGAATCTCGCGATGGAGGTCGACGCCAGTCTGGCCGAGACCGCGCTTGCAGCAGGCGAACCCGGGGTCGCGATGGCGCACGTCGAGTCCGTCTTGGCGGCACTGCAGGGCGGCACGCCGATCGATGGCGCCGAGGAGCCGGTGCGCGTCTACCTCGCGTGCTGGCAGGTGCTGGACGCAGCCGCCGACCCGCGCGCGCACGCCGTGCTGATTGCCGGCCATGACTTGTTGATGCGGCGCGCCGAAGGCATTGCCGACGCGAACCGGCGCGACAGCTTTCTGCGGCGCGTGCCGCAGCATCGCCGGCTGATCGAGGCGTGGGATCGTCGCCGACCCGACGCTTCGTAGGCGCCGCGCCTTCAGTTGTTCTGGATTTTCGGATCCAGCAAGCCGTAGTTTTCGGCGCTGTCCATGAACAGGACGTCGAACTCGTACGAGGTCTTGACGCTGTCGTTGTCGGTCAAGGTCAGCGTCTTTCGGTCTGCCGAAATCACGCTGGAGGGGAAGGTGTCCCTGCCTTGCGGGTTGCCCGAGTTCCCGCTGCTGCGCCGGATCACGATGCCGCACAGGTTGAAGTAGGTCGAGCCGGTGCTGTCGAGGACCTTGATGTCGATCGCGGTGGATGATGCACCCGAGCCGTTGGGTTTGCTCACCACCAGGCTCGGCTGGCCGGCGCCGCCCGCCTTGGTCACCCAGCCGTCGCTGCCGGCGGTAAAGATCGGAGAACTCGCGTTCGGTTCATACCAAGTGATCTGGGCGCCTGCACTGTTCGCGCTGACGCTCAGTTGGTAAACGGCAAGGGAATTGGCCATGTGAGTCTCCGGTTCTGGGTGGTGGGCCGCTGCGGGCTGGGCGTGCTCGGCCACAACGGGTACGGGCGCCGATCTTGCGCTGCATCTACGTCGCGGTCAACTCACAGCCGCACTCACAGCCCCGCGATGTTAGCGCGACGCGATCTCACTCTCCACGAATTCGCGCAGGCGCAATTGGCCGGCTTCGTCGAGCTTGCCATTCAGGCGCCGCGTGAAGCCGGCGCGCAGGCGCTGCGGCGACAGCGTCGATGACCAGTTCGGCGCGTCGAGGTTGAAGATGGCAAGCGCCGCCGGCTTGGCTGTGGGCAGCGATGCGATGTGGCAGGTGCCGCAGTGCTGCCGGGTGAGATCGCGCACCCAGTCGCGCAGTGCGGCTGCGTCGGCGGTGGGTGCGGGTGCGGTTGCAGGTGCGGAGGTTCCGGTGGCTGTGGCTGCGGCTGCGGCTGCGTTCGCCGTCGTGGCGGCAGCAGCGTCGCTGCTCGGCCGGGCTGTTGGCAGCCCGTCGGGCGGCGCGTGCGAACAGCCGAACGCGGCCACCACGCCCACGCCGAAGCATGCGTGACGTAGCACCCGGTGCCAACCCTGGCGCGTTAGCTCCATCACCGCGCGCCGCGCCGCAAACGCAGCGCGATCAGTTCGAACACGCCTTCGAACAACAGCGCCAGCGCCGCGGCGGGCAAGGCACCGGCGAGA
The DNA here is from genome assembly GCA_031419535.1 of Burkholderiales bacterium. Classification (GTDB taxonomy): domain Bacteria; phylum Pseudomonadota; class Gammaproteobacteria; order Burkholderiales; family Burkholderiaceae_C; genus JAEMQF01. The sequence goes on from JANOLA010000074.1 coordinate 4,268, forward strand.
AGCAACTGCTTGTCGTTCAGCGCCAGCCCGGTGACGATGCGCTCGCCATAACCGCCCGCGCCGATGAACGCGGCGATCGTCGCCGTGCCCACCGCGATCGTCGTCGCGGTGCGCACGCCGGCGACGAGCGTGGGCATCGCCAGCGGCAATTCGATCAGCCACAGGCACTGCAAGGGCCGCAGGCCCAGCGCCCGGCCGGCGTCTTTGAGTCCTTGCGCCACCTCGGCGAGCCCGGTGCAGGTGTTGCGCATGATCGGCAGCAGCGCGTAGAGCGTCAACGCCATCAGCGCCGGCACGGTGCCGATGCGGCCTACCCAGGAGATCAGCACGGCGAGCAGCGCCAGCGACGGCACGGTCTGCAGCAGACCGGTCGCGCCCAGCACCGCGGTGCGCCAGCGGGCGTGCGGCGCGACCGCAATCGCCAGCGGCACGCCCAATACCACGGCCAGCAGCACCGACGCCAGCACCAGGCCGAGGTGCTGCCACGTCAAACGCCAGAAGTCGGCGCCGAACAGTTTGCTCCAGAAGTCGCCTCCGGCTTGCGCCGAGCCCGCGCGGCCGGCCAGATGGTCGCGCGCAATCACGTCGAACGCCACACTCTTCAATTCAGCGCGCGCGTTCATCGCGATCATCGTCTTCTCGTCGATGTTGCCGCTCAGGCCTTGCAACGCGGCCCAGGCCTTCGGAAAGCGCTGTGGCACGTCGAGCCGGTACAGCACGACGGCGTCGTAGCGCGGGAAATAGCCTGCGTCATCAATGAGCACGCGCAGGCCGAGGTGGTCAATCTTCGCGTCGGTGGTGTAGATGTCGATCACGTCGACCTGGGCGCCCGCGATTGCGTCGTACGCGAGGCCATGGTCGAGCCCGGTGGGTTGCTGCGCCAACGCGTAGCGCTGCGCCAGGCCTTTCCAGCCGTCGGCGCGGCCGATGAATTCGTTGCTCAGGCCCAGGCGCAGCGTCGGGTGGCGCGCCAGATCGGAGAGCTTGCCGATGCCGAGCTTGGCGGCAGTGTCGGCGCGCATCGCGAGCGCGTAACCGTCGTTGAAGCCGAGGCGAATGTCCACGCCCAGGCCGAGCTGCGCGAGCTGCGCGCGCATCGCATCGAGTGTCTGCGTGCCCGCGCCTTTCAAGATTTCCAGTGCAATCGTTCCGGTGTATTCCGGGTAGAGATCGATGCTGCCCGAGCGCAGCGCCTCGTACACGATCGCCGTGTTGCCCAGGCCTTGTTTGACTTCCGTCGCGGCATGCGGCTGCGCCGTTTGCGCCAGCACTTGGGCGAGGATGTAGGACTCGGTGAAGCGCTTCGAGCCGATGCGCAAGGGCTCCTGTGCGCCGGCGAGCGCGGCCGTGAGCAGCAGCCCCAGCGCGATCGCCCAGCGCGCAGCGCGATGCGGGGCGGCGGCGACGGCGCGGCGGGTCATAGATCCAAGGTCAGTTCGGCGCTCACGGCGCGCGAGCAGCAGATCATCATCACGTTGTTCGCGGCGCGTTCAGCATCGCTCAGAATCATGTCGCGGTGCTCGGGTGTGCCCGCGATGACGCGCGTTTCGCAGGTGCCGCAGACGCCTTGCTGGCAGGAGCTGGGAACGTCAATCCCCGCCATCAACAGTGCCTCGAGGACGCTCGTGTCGGCCGCGACGTCGATGCGCTGGCCGGTTTTTGCCAAGTGCACGACGAACGCCTGGTCGGCGCTGATCAGTATTGCGTCCGGGGCTGACGGCGCTGGTGTGGTATTCAAGAATGGGGCTCCAAGGTGAACCGCGCGACATGGCGGCAGGCGCGAGCATTTTGCACTGGACAATCGCGGGATGACACAGCCGCACCGCCTGAGCGAAGCGCTGGGTTGCGCGCTGACGCTGAAGCTCGACTTCAACAACCCGATCCGCAGCTTCAAGGGCCGTGGCGCGAGTTTTCTGCTCAGCGAAGTGCAGCGCCGGGGCGATAGCCGCGAGCTGGTCTGCGCGAGCGCCGGCAACTGGGGCCAGGCGATGGCCTACGTATGTCGCGCGCGGGTGCGGGCGCTGCGAATCCACGCCGCGCTCAACGCGAACCCGTTGAAGGTGGCGCGCATGAAGGCGCTGGGCGCGACCGTCATTCAACAAGGCCGCGACTTCGACGCCGCCAAGGACGCCGCGAAGGCGGACGCGCAGCGCAGCGACGCATGGATGGTCGAAGACGGCCAGGAGCCGGAGATCGCCGAGGGGCACGGCTCGATCGAGGTCGAGCTGCTGGCGCGCGGCGATGGGTTCGATGCGGTCGTCGTGCCGCTCGGCAACGGCGCCTTGCTCACCGGCATCGCACGCTGGGCGTGCCCATTGCGCAGGCGCTGCGCAAGGTGACCATCCTTGCCGTTGCGCATCATCGGCGGAAACCGGGCTATTGGACCGACGGCGAGCGCTGATTTTCGGTGACCCAATGCGGAGGTAGGCCCCCTGCGGCCACCTACAAATCCGTCCGCAACTTCCAGATCTCCGGAAACAACACCACGTCGAGCATCTTGCGCAGGTAACCCACGCCGCTCGTACCGCCGGTGCCGCGCTTGAAGCCGATCACGCGCTCGACGGTGGTGACATGGCGAAAGCGCCAGAGGCGAAACGCATCTTCGAGGTCGGTGAGTTCTTCGCCCAGTTGGTACAGGTCCCAATGGCGATCCGGATCTCGGTAGACGATGAGCCAGGCCTGTTCAACCGCGTCGTCCACGACATAGGGCAGGGTCCAGTCGCGCTCGGTATGGCTGGTGGGCACGGCCAGGCCGCGCCGGGCGAGCAGGCGCAGCGATTCGTCGTAGAGCGACGGCGCGCGCCACGCCGCTTCCACTTGCGCCAGCAGGTCGGGCCGGTGCGAATGGGGTTTGAGCATGGCGGCGTTCTTGTTGCCGAGCATGAATTCGATTTGCCGGTACTGCCAGCTCTGGAAGCCGCTGCTGCTGGCCAGATACGGCCGGATGGCGGAGTACTCGGGCGGCGTCATCGTGGCCAGCACGTCCCAGGCGTGCACGAGCTGCTCCATGATCTTGCTGACGCGCGCGAGCATCTTGAAGGCGCTGCCCAGTCGGTCGGCCTTGATGCACCCGACCGCCGCGCCGAGCTCGTGCAGCAGCAGCTTCATCCACAGCTCGCTCGTCTGGTGCTGCACGATGAACAGCATCTCGTTGTGCTCGGGCGAGAGTGGGTGCTGCGCGCCGAGCACGGCGTCGAGGTGCAGGTAGTCGCCGTAGCTCATCTCCTTCGAGAAGTGAAGCTTCGGGGCTTGCAGGTCGGGGTCGATGGGCGTGTTCATGGTTCACCTCCGCACGGCGGCGCCGCGCCATTCGCCTTGGGAACGGCCCAGCGGTTCGTGGCGCGATCGTACCCGCAACTTATTGCTTGACACCTCAAATATCCAGACATAAAGTTCAGCGCATGCGCATCACATGCATCGGTGGCGGCCCGGCGGGTTTGTACTTCGCGCTGCTGATGAAGCGGCGCAATCCCGAGCACCAAGTGACGCTGATCGAGCGCAACGCCGCGTCAGACACCTTCGGCTGGGGCGTCGTGCTGTCCGACCAGATGCTCGGAGCGCTGCACCGCGCCGACCCTACGACCGCGACCCAGATCAACGAGTCGTTCAACCACTGGGACGACATCGAAGTTCACTTCCAGGGCCGCTGCATTCGCTCATCGGGCCACGGCTTTTGCGGCATCGGGCGCAAGCGCCTGCTCAACATCTTGCAGGAGCGCTGCCGCGAGCTCGGGGTCGACTTGCGCTTTTCCGTCGACAGCGCCAGCGTGGAGGACATCGACGCCGACCTGATCATCGCCGCCGACGGCTTGAACAGCCGCGTCCGCACCCAGTACGCGGCGACGTACGAGCCCGACATCGACCTGCGCCAATGCCGCTTCGTCTGGCTCGGCACCACGAGGGCGTTCGATGCGTTCACGTTCGCGATCGAGCACACGCGTTGGGGCTGGTTCCAGGCGCACGCGTATCGCTTTGACGCCGAAATGTCGACCTTCATCGTCGAGGCGCCGGAAAGCGTGTGGCGCGCCGCCGGCCTGGAAGACATGTCCAAGGAAGACGGCATCGCCTTTTGCGAGCGCCTGTTCGCGAAGTACCTCGACGGCCATGCGCTGATCAGCAATGCGGCGCACCTGCGCGGTTCGGCGCAGTGGATCCGCTTCCCGCGCGTGGTGTGCAAGCGCTGGGTGCACCGCTTGGTGGGCACGCAAGGGCGCAGCGGCACACCGGTGGTGTTGATGGGCGACGCGGCTCACACCGCGCATTTCAGCATCGGTTCGGGAACCAAGCTCGCGCTGGAAGACGCGATCGATCTGTCGGCCGACATCGACAAACACGCCGGTGACCTGAACGCCGCGCTCGAAGAGTACGAAGCGCGCCGCGGCGTCGAGGTGCTGAAGATCCAGAACGCGGCGCGCAACTCGACCGAGTGGTTCGAGAACGTCGAACGCCACGCCAAGCTCGCGCCCGAGCAGTTTGCCTATTCGCTGTTGACGCGCTCGCAGCGCATCTCGCACGAGAACCTGCGGCTGCGCGACGCGGCCTATGTGAGCAGTTTCGAGGACTGGCTCGCGCAGCGCGCCGGGCTGAAGCGCAACGGCGTGCCGCCGATGTTCACGCCGTTCACGTTGCGTGGCGTGACGCTGAAGAACCGCGTGGTCGTCTCGCCGATGGCGCAGTACAGCGCGGTCGATGGCGTTCCCGGCGACTACTACCTCGTGCACATGGGGGCGCGCGCGATGGGTGGCGCGGCACTTGTGTTCACCGAAATGACGTGTCCGTCGCCGAGCGCGCGCATCACGCCGGGTTGCTGCGGCCTGTGGAATGACACGCACACGCAGGCCTGGAAGCGCATCGTCGAGTTCATCCACGCGAACAGCGGCGCGAGAGTCGCCTTGCAGCTCGGCCACTCGGGCGCGAAGGGCTCGACGCGCGTGCCGTGGGAGGGTGAAGACCTGCCGCTGGTCAGCGGCAACTGGCCGCTATTGTCTGCGTCACCGCAGCAATATGTGAAAGACGTGAGCGACGGGTCGCGCGCGATGACACGCGCCGACATGGATCGCATTCGCAATGAATTCGTGTCCGCCACCCGGCGCGGCGCGTTGGCCGGCTTCGACTGGCTCGAATTGCATTGCGCGCACGGCTATTTGCTGTCGGCGTTTTTGTCGCCGCTGACGAACCAGCGCATCGACGAATACGGCGGCAGCATCGAGAACCGCTTGCGCTACCCGCTCGAAGTGTTCGCCGCGATGCGCGCGGTGTGGCCCGCGCACCTGCCGATGTCGGTGCGGCTGTCGGCGCACGACTGGGTGAGCGGCGGCAACACGCCGGTTGACGCGGTGCAGATGGCGCGTGCCTTCAAGGCGGCGGGGTGTGACCTGATCGACGTGTCTTCCGGCCAGGTCAGCAAAGACCAGCAGCCGGTCTACGGCCGCATGTACCAGACACCGTTTTCAGAGAGCATCCGCAACGTTGTCGGCATCGCGACGATGGCGGTCGGCGCGATCTCCGAGGCCGACCATGTGAACAGCATCATCGCGGCGGGCCGCGCCGACCTCTGCGCGATTGCCCGGCCGCACTTGGCGAACCCGGCGTGGACGCTGCTGGAGGCGGCGAAGATCGGCTACACGCTCGGTGTAGGCGCCGACTGGCCGGTGCAGTACCTGTCGGGCAAGAACCAGCTCGAGCGCAACCTGGAGCGCGAGCGTGCCTTGCTCGAACAAAACGTCGGGTTGACGCCGCAGGAGCAGGCGAACCTGGCGCTGGGGGTTTGAGTGTTGCGCTTGCCTGCGTTGCCCTCACCCCAGCCCTCTCCCGGAGGGAGAGGGAGTCTGGCGCCCGTGCGCCGCGATCTCGAATCGCGCGTCATCGACGACCATCATCAGGCGCTGAAACTCTGGCTGCGCCTGTTGTCGTGCACGACGCGCATCGAAGACGTGATTCGCGCCCGCTTGCGCGGCGAATTCGCGACCACGCTGCCGCGCTTCGACCTGCTCGCGCAACTCGAGCGCCACCCGGCCGGCCTGACGATGGGCGAGCTGTCGCAGCGCCTGATGGTGACCGGCGGCAACGTCACCGGCATCACAGATCAACTCGAAGGCGAAGGCCTGGTGCTGCGCACGCCCCACCCGGGCGACCGGCGCGCTTACGCGGTGCGCCTCACTCCCGCCGGACGGCGCCAGTTCCGGCGCATGGCGGCCACTCACGAACAGTGGATCGTCGAGCTGTTCTCGGCCTGGTCCGACGCCGACCAGAGCCGCGTGCAAAAACTGCTCGCCAGCCTCAAGACCCACCTCGCGTCACTCGAAAGTGCCGCACCGATGCGCCGCAAACCGAAGGAGAAACTTGCATGACACGCAACATCGACAGCCATCTTGCCCAAGGCAACCGCCGCGAGTCGGCCACGCTGAAACCGAAGCACTTCGGCTGGGCCGTGCACGGCCCGGTGGGCGTGATCACCTTGAACCGGCCCGAGCGCAAGAACCCGCTGACGTTCGATTCCTACGCCGAACTGCGTGACCTGTTCCTGCTGCTGCAGCACGCCGACGACGTGCGCGCCATCGTCGTGCAAGGCGCGGGCGGCAACTTCTGCTCGGGCGGCGACGTGCACGAGATCATCGGCCCGCTCACCAAGATGAGCATGCCCGACCTGCTGACGTTCACGCGCATGACGGGCGACCTGGTGAAGGCGATGCGCGCGTGCCCGCAGCCGATCCTCTCCGCGATCGACGGTGTGTGCGCCGGGGCCGGTGCGATCGTCGCGATGGCGTCCGACCTGCGCGTCGGCACCGCGCGCAGCAAAACGGCGTTCCTGTTCACGCGCGTCGGCCTGGCCGGCTGCGACATGGGTTCGTGCAGCATCTTGCCGCGCATCATCGGCCAGGGGCGGGCTTCGGAGCTGCTCTACAGCGGGCGCGCGCTGCCGGGCGAAGAAGCGCTCGCGTGGGGCTTCCTGAACCGCATCGCCGAGCCTGACGCTTTGTTCAATGCGACCCTGGCGTGGGCCACCGAGCTCGCCACCGGCCCGAGTTTCGGCCACGCGATGACCAAGCGCATGCTGCACCAGGAGTGGGCGATGGGGGTGGACGAAGCCATCGAATCGGAAGCGCAGGCGCAGGCGATCTGCATGATGACGCAAGACTTTCACCGCGCCTACGAGGCGTTCTCGGCGAAGGGCAAGCCGGCCTTCCAGGGCGATTGACGGCCGACTCACTAACTGAAAGCACCCGATGGACGCACGCATGAACATGGCGCACCTCGATTGGCCGTTCTTCGACGAAAGGCACCGCGAACTCGGCGCTTGGTTGGCGCAGGGCGCCGCGCTGAAGCTCGCCGCGCCGCATGCCGGCAACGATGTCGACGAAACCTGCCGCCAGCTGGTGCGCCACCTCGGCGATGCCGGCTGGCTGCGCCACGCCGTCGCCGGTGCGGCCCACGGCGGTGCGAGCGAGACGATCGACACGCGCGCGATCTGCATGCTGCGCGAAGCGCTGGCGTTTCACAACGGCCTGGCTGACTTTGCGTTCGCGATGCAGGGGCTGGGGTCGGGCGCGATTTCGCTGCACGGCACGGCGGCGCAGCGCGAGCGCTACCTGCCGCGCGTCGCGCGCGGCACCGCCATCGCCGCGTTTGCACTGTCCGAGCCCGATGCGGGTTCGGACGTCGCGGCCATGACGTGCAGCGCCCGCGAAGACGGCGATTCTTACGTGCTGGATGGCGAAAAAACCTGGATCAGCAACGGCGGCATCGCCGATTTCTACATCGTGTTCGCGCGCACCAGCACGCCCAACGCCGCCAAGCTGCCGCACGCGCTGAACGCAGTGGCCAGCGCGAGTGGCGACCGAAGCAAGCCGACACGCGCCAGCGACGGCATCTCGGCCTTCATCGTCGACGCCACGTCGCCGGGCCTGGAGATCGCGCAGCGCATCCAGGTGATCGCGCCGCATCCGCTGGCAACGCTGCGCTTCAACCAGTGCCGCGTCTCCTCCGGCCAGATGCTCGGCGTTTCCGGTCAGGGCTTTCGCATCGCGATGCAAACGCTCGACGTGTTCCGCACCTCGGTGGCAGCCGCCGCGCTCGGCTTCGCGCGGCGCGCGCTGCACGAAGGCGTGCAACGCGCGGCAGCGCGGCCGATGTTCGGCAAGCACCTGGCCGACATGCAGATCACGCAGGCCAAGCTCGCGCAGATGGCGACCACGGTCGTCAGCGCCGCGTTGCTGACCTACCGCGCCGCCTGGGTGCGCGACCGCGGCCGCACCTTCACCGCGGTGGCGGCGATGGCGAAGATGGCGGCCACCGAAGGCGCGCAACAGGTCATCGACGCGGCGGTGCAGATCTGGGGCGGCGCGGGCGTGGTGAGCGGCAACGTCGTCGAGCAGTTGTACCGCGAGATTCGCGCTTTGCGCATCTACGAAGGCGCGACCGAAGTGCAGCAGCTCATCATCGCGCGCGAATTGTTGAAGGCACAGGCTCGCTAACAGGAGGCTCGAATGAAGATGTCTCCCGTTTCGTCGCACATCGACACCTTCGCGCTCGATCACCTGCCGCCGCCCGAGCTGCAACCCGAGTTCCTGTTCGGCCGGCCCGAGTTGCAGTTCCCCGCGCAGCTCAACTGCGCCACCGAATTGCTCGACCGTTGGGTGAATGCCGGGCAGGGCGAGCGCCTGTGCATTCAAGGCCAGGGCGTGCGCTGGACCTACGCGCAATTGCTGGTCGAAGCGAACCGCATCGCCCATGTGCTGGTGCAAGACTTCGGCCTCGTGCCGGGCAACCGCGTGCTGTTGCGCGGCGCGAACTCGCCCCGGCTCGCGGCGTGCTGGTTCGCGGTGGTGAAGGCCGGCGGCATCGCGGTGGGCAGCATGCCGCTGCTGCGCGCCAAGGAGCTGACGCAGATTGTGCAGAAGGCGCAGGTCAGCCACGCGTTGTGCGATGCGCGCCTGGCCGACGAACTTCAACTCGCGCGGCCGAACTGCGACACGCTGCGCCATGTGCTGCACTTCAACAGCACGGACGCCGGTGAGCTCGACGCGCGTGCGGCACGCAAGAGCGCGAGCTTCACGAACGCGGCGACGCACAAGGACGACACCTGCATCATCGCGTTCACGTCAGGCACCACCGGCCAGCCGAAAGGCACGATGCACTTCCACCGCGACGTGATGGCGGCCTGTGCCTGCTGGCCGGCGCATGTGCTGCGGCCGCGTGCCGACGATGTATTCATCGGCAGCCCGCCGCTAGCGTTCACGTTCGGGCTGGGCGGGCTGCTGCTGTTCCCGATGAGCGTCGGCGCCTCGACCGTGCTGCTGGAAAGGGCCACGCCCGACGCGCTGCCGGCAGCGATGGCGCAGTACCGGGCGACGATCTGCGTCACCGCGCCGACCTCGTACCGCGCGATGGCGCCGCAGCTGAAGGGGCACGACGTCTCGTCACTGCGCAAGTGTGTCAGCGCCGGCGAAGCGCTTCCGGCGGCGACGCGAAAACTCTGGAAGATTGCTTCCGGCATCGAGATCATCGACGGCATCGGCTCCACCGAATTGCTGCACATCTTCATCTCGCACGACGAAGCGCATGCCAAGCCCGGTGCCACCGGCACACCGGTGCCGGGCTACGTGGCGTGTGTGGTCGACGACGCCGGCGGCGCCGTGCCCGCCGGCACGGTGGGGCGCCTGGCGGTGAAAGGTCCGACTGGCTGCCGCTATCTGACCGTGCCCGGCGACGAGCGCCAGCGAGACTATGTGCAGAACGGCTGGAACCTGACCGGCGACGCCTACCTCATTGACGCCGAAGGCTACTTCATCTATCAGGCGCGCACCGACGACATGATCATCAGCGGCGGCTACAACATCGCCGGGCCCGAAGTCGAGTCGGCGTTGCTGCTGCACGAGAAAGTGGCCGAGTGCGGCGTGATCGGCGTCGCCGACGAAGAGCGTGGCCAGATCGTCAAGGCGTTCGTCGTGCTGCGAGCCGGCCAAACGCAGTCACCCGAACTCGCGCGTGAGCTGCAGGACTTCGTGAAGCAGACCATCGCGCCCTACAAGTACCCCCGTGCGATCGAGTTTCGCGACGCGCTGCCGCGCACCGAAACCGGCAAGCTGCAGCGCTTTCGCCTGCGCGACCCCACGCCCTCTGCCAAGGCCCTCTCATGAAAACACTGCAACCGCCCGGCTGGGCACTCCCGCGCGGCTACTCGAACGGCGTGGCCGTGCAAGCGCAAGGCTTGCAGGTTTTCGTCGCCGGCCAGGTGGGCTGGAACGAGAAGTGCATTTTCGAAACCGACGACTTCGTCGGCCAGGTGCGACAGGCGCTGCTCAACGTGGTGGCGGTGCTGCGCGAGGCGGGTGCGCGGCCCGAGCACATCGCCCGCATGACCTGGTACGTGACCGACAAGCGCGAGTACCTGGCGCGCGGCCGCGAGGTCGGCAGCGCGTACCGCGAAGTGATCGGCAGCCACTACGCGGCGATGAGCGCGGTGCAGGTGAGCGCGCTGATGGAGGACCGGGCCAAGGTGGAGATCGAGGTCACGGCAGTGGTGCCGAGCCCAGGCAGTTGACGCGGCCCTGGTCGGGCTTGACCGGGCGCGCGCCGACGCGGTTGTTGCTCCCTCTCCCTTTGGGAGAGGGCTGGGGGCGAAGCGGGGCTTTCGAGCCGCATGCGGCGAGCCCGCGAAGCAGTTCCGGCTTGCCAGCCGGAACGCGCACTGCAAGTGAGGGCTGGCGGCTGGCCGCCGAGCCACCCGTCAGTGCACCGGGCCACGCCGGCCGGTGCCGGGCTTGGGCGCATTGCCTTCGCCTTGCCCCGCCGCACCCTGCGCCTGCGACCCTGCGAGCAAACCCTTGCCCGACACACCCGCGAACAGCGCCGCCGCGCGCACCTTGATTTCCAGCAGCTCGCTCGCGCTCACCGAGTATTGCCCGGTGACCTTGTTCACGTCGATGCGGAACTCGACGTCCTTGCCGTCGTTCGACAGCGTGCCGCTGGTGAATTCGTAACTGTTGCTCTCGAACGGAAAGCCCTGCGCCTTCGAGTCGTAGTCGCGGTACTCAACGCGCTCGATCTCGCCGCTGGCCAGGTTCAACGCGCCGCTCGAGACGATCACGTCTTCGCTCAGCTCGTCGGAAATCATGATCGGTACCTTCAAATCCACAGCGCTCACCTCGCACGTCCAAAGAGCACGATTTTGCATGTGCCGCTGCCGCCGGCCCGGCGCGCACCCCGCAGCGCACCCCGCAGCGCACCCCGCCGCCCCCGTGAGGTGGCACTTTTCACGGGGGGTCACGCCGCTTTACCTTGCTTTGCACAAGCCCGGTGAACCGCGTTTTGCGGCGCGGCGTTGAGGGTGGGCGGCGGCGGAATTCAGACGCGCCGCACGAAGCAACCTCAAGGAGAACGCATCATGAGCAAGAACAAGCTGATCGGCGTGGCGCTGGCGGGCCTGTTGGGCACCGGGCTGGCGCAGGCGGGTGGCGACGTGCAGTGGTCGGTGACGATCGGCCTGCCATTCGCGCCGGTGCCCATCTACGCACCCGTGCTCGTGGCGCCCGCGCCGGTGATCGTGCGTGCCGTGCCGGCGTATGGGTACACGGCGCCGGTTCACTATGTCCCGCAGCCGCGCCCTGTGCATGCCTGGGCTTACCGGGACAGCGATCACGACGGTATCCCGAATCGCTATGACCGCGTCTACAACCCGCGCTGGGACCGTGATGGAGACGGCATTTCGAACCGCCATGACCGTTCCGACAACCGTCGCGAAAGCCGGTACGACAACAGGCACGATGACCGGCACGACAGCCGCCGTGGCGACGACCGCCGCGAGGGTGGTCACGACCGCAAGCAGCGCCACGACGGCCGCTGATCTCGGCGGAGCCGCTGACTTGATTGGCCCATGCCGCTGCGAAAGCGCTCGAGTGGCAGAGTCTTTCAGTATGGCCCCGTCTCCCCTCGGGAGAGGGCTGGGGTGAGGGCGCGCGGCGCCCCCGCGGCCATTCAAGGCGCCTGTTCCAGGCTCGACACCTCGTTCGTCAGCGTCGTGCGCCGCATGTCGCGCACTTCCAGCGGGTCGTAGCGGCGCGCGCGGTGCATCGTGACGCGGTTGTCCCACATCACCAGGTCCCATTGCTTCCAGACATGCGCGTAAACGAACGAGCGCTGCGTCGCGTGCTCGTTCAGGTCGCGCAGGAACGAGCGGGCCTCGGGGACGGGCCAGCCCTCGATGCCGCCCGCGTGGCTGGCGAGATAGAGCGACAAACGGCCCGTGTTGGGATGCCGCCGCACCAGGCGCTGGCGCACGGGAGCCCATTTCTCGCGCTCGGCCGGCGTGAAGTCGTCGAATCCCAGAATGCCACGCGAGAAGAGCTGGCTGTGCGAGCAGATCAACCCGTGCACCTCGCGTTTCGTCGCATCGTCCAGCGCATCGTGGGCGGCGCGCATGTCGGCGAACTCGGTATTGCCGCCGCTGCCCGGAATCTTGCGCGCCGACAGCAGCGAATACTTGGCCGGCACCACCTTGAACGAGCTGTCGGAGTGCCAGAGTAAGTTGCCCAGCCCGAACAAGCGCCGCCGGTCGTCGCGCGGCAGCAGGTCGCCATGCTCGTCGAGGTTGGAGATGTCGTTCAGGTCCATGTTCAGGCGACGTTCTTGCGGGGCCTGGATATCGCCAGTCGCTTGTTCGAGCGGACCGAGCTGGCGCGTGAAGGCGATCTGCTGTTCGTCTTCGAGCTGCTGGTCGTGGAACACGAGCACGCCGAAGCGGTCCATGCCGGCGTGGATGGAGGTGATTTCAGCGTCGCTGAGGCGCCGGGTCAGGTCGATGCCGGAGACTGCGCCGCCGAAGAGTGGTTTGGCGGGGTCGATAGCTTCGATGCAGTGGGCCATGGTGCGGGTGGCGCCGATTTCGGGGGCATCTATTTTCGCGCGCATTGCGTTATCGCGGCATCCCGCGGAACTGCACCACCGAGACGATCTTGCGGTGTTCGGTGTCCCAGAGAATGAATTTGAAGCAATGCGCGGCGTCCCGCAGGCGGATGCGCTTCATCGCTCCGAACAGATGCGCATACTCCCGATGGCAGGCCGCCAGACGGTAGTTGGGGATGCTTGCCGACAGATGGTGGATATGGTGATACGCGATGTCGGCTGAAAACCAGTTCGCGATGCCTGGCAGTGTGAGATGGCTGGTGCCCTCCAGGGCGCCCCGGTAGTAGTCCCAGTGGGCATCGTCGCTGGCATAGGACGACTCGAAGTTATGCTGGATGGTGAAAATGATGATCCCTACGGCACCGCCCAGAGTCAGGCTGGTCAGGTACACCGTGAAGAAGGCGGCGGCGCCGAAATGGGCCGCGGCCGCCCACCCTGCACCCAGCAGCACGACGTTGTTTGCGGACATGTGCCAGTACTCGGCCATGCTCTTCCAGTAGGGGGTGGTGAAGCCGCGGGCGATCGCTCCCACCGGCGTGCGAGGCGAGCGCATCTTGGCCTTGACCACGTGGAGCATGAATTTGACACTGCCCAGCGCCCAGTTCAAGCGCGGATTGAGAATGAAATACATGAACGCGCCGGGCAAGGTGAAGAAGATGTGGCGCAGGAATTGATAGCGCTTTTGCCGCCAGGGTGAGAGCTTGGCGAAGGCTTCCACCGAGATCGTTCCCAGCGGGCCGGTGTACTTGCTCCAGTTGCCGTTCGTGGCATGGTGATAGTTGTGGTGCTGCGACCAGACATACTGCGGCATGCCGCATAAGACACCGGCGACGAAACCGAAGAGCTGATTGAGGCGCTGAGTCCGGAACAAGCTGCGGTGGCCGCAGTCGTGCATCATCATGAAGATGCGCACGACGAACAGGGCGGCCAGGACGATGCAGGCGGCCGCGAGCACGCCCGACACAGCGAAGCTGCGCATCCCGAGATAAAACAGGATCAGGAAGGGCACGAAGGTATTGAGGATCTGAACCGCCGCCCGTGCGTCGCTGCGCCCCGCGTACTTGGCGACGATCTTGGGAACCTCGGCCTTGATGCTTTCTCTGGGTGTCATGGTGCGGCGGGAGGTCAGACGAGGTCAGACGACGGCACCGTCCCCCGCATCGTCGCCGCACGCAGAAAATCGAAATCCACGCCTTCGCCGGCCTGCGTCACGCTTTGCAGATAGAGCTTGCGGTAGCCGCGCGGCGCACTCGGCTCGATGACCGGGTTAGCGGCGCGACGCTGCGCCAGTTCCGCGTCGCTGACCAGCAAGTCAAGAGAACGCGTACTCACCGACAAGCGAATCCGGTCACCGTTGCGCACCAGCGCCAACGGCCCGCCGATCGCCGCTTCCGGGCTCACGTGCAGCACGATCGTGCCCGACGCAGTGCCGCTCATGCGGCCGTCGGAGATGCGCACGATGTCTTTCACTCCGGCGCGCGCGAGCTTCATCGGGATCGGGATGTAGCCGGCCTCGGGCATTCCCGGCGCGCCTTTCGGGCCGATGTTCTTCAGCACGATCACGTCGTCCGCGGTGACGTCGAGCGCATCGGTGTCGATGCGCTGCGCCATGTCTTGCACGTTCTCGAACACGACGGCGCGGCCAACGTGCTCCATCAGCTTCGGGTTCGCCGCCGATTGTTTGATGATCGCGCCACCGGGCGCGAGGTTGCCTTGCAGCACGGCGATGCCGCCTTCCTCGTAGAGCGGGTTCGCGGCAGGGCGCACCACGTTTTGCTTGAACGGCGCCGGGTGCTCGGCCATCTCTTCACCGAGCGTGCGCCCGGTGACGGTGAGTGCATCGAGGTGCAGCAACGGTTTCAGCTCGCGCAGCAGCGTCGCCATGCCGCCGGCGTGGTGGAAGTCTTCCATGTAGAACGCGCCCGAGGGCTTGAGGTCGAGCAGCACCGGCGTTTCGCGGCCCATGCGGTCCAGCGCACCCAGGTCGACTTCGAAGCCCATGCGACCGGCGATCGCGGTGAGGTGGATGATGCCGTTCGTGGAGCCGCCGATCGCGAGCAGCACGCGCATCGCGTTCTCGAACGCCTTCGCGGTCAGCACCTTGTCGATCGTGAGCCGCGTGCGCGCGAGTTGCACCGCTTGCGTACCCGTCATCTCGGCGATGCGGATGCGGTCGGCGGTCACGGCGGGCGGCGACGCGCCGCCGGGCACCGTCATGCCCAGCGCTTCGGCGATGCACGCCATCGTGCTCGCGGTTCCCATCACGGAACAGGTGCCGACGCTCGCGACCAACTGGTTGTTGACGTCGGCCACTTCCTCGGCTTCGATCTCGCCGGCGCGAAACCGGCCCCAGTAGCGCCGGCAGTCGGTGCACGCGCCGACGCGCTCGCCGCGGTGCGAGCCGGTGAGCATCGAGCCGGTGACGAGCTGGATGGCCGGGATGCCGGCGGACGCCGCACCCATCAGTTGCGCGGGAACCGTTTTGTCGCAGCCGCCGATCAGCACCACCGCGTCCATCGGCTGCGCGAGGATCATCTCCTCGGTGTCCATCGACATCAGGTTGCGCGTCAGCATGCTGGTGGGCTGCGCGAAGCTCTCGTGGATCGAGATCGTCGGAAAGTCCATCGGCAGGCCGCCGGCGAGCATCACGCCGCGCTTCACCGCTTCCAGCAGTTGCGCCATGTTGCCGTGGCACGGGTTGTAGGCGCTGCCGGTGTTGGTGATGCCGATCACCGGCTTATCCAGCGCCGTGTCGGTGTAGCCCGCACCCTTGATGAAGGCCTTGCGCAGGAACAGCGAGAAGCCTTTGTCGCCGTAGTTCGTCAGGCCTTTGGACATGCCGGCGGCGCTGTCGACGGGCTGATGGGGTTGGCCGTTGGGCCTGTCCTTCGGGTAGGTGGGCATGGAGTGGCTTCGGAGAGTTGAGCCGCGAGGGTGCTGCGTCAGTCGATGCGTCCGAGGTCGCCGTCGAACTCCAAGGGGCAGAAGAACCCGCCGTGAAACGGCGCCGCGATCGGGTGCTCGACGATGCCTTTCGCGAGGATGGCCTTCGCATGCGTCTCCGAGTCGTCTTGCGGCTGGTAGCCGAGAAAAGCGACGTCGGCGTTGCTCCAGCGGCTGCGCGTGTTGTTCGACACGCCGTAGGCGACGAGGTAGTGGTAGTCGGGGTGGTCGATGCAGCGCCGCACCAGTTGCGCCATGTCGCGGTGGCTGATCCAGGTGTGCAACTGGCGCGGTTCGCTGGGCTCGTCGGGCTCGCGGAACGTGCCGATGCGCAGGCATGCGACCGACAAGCCGTGCTTGTCGGCGTACAGGCGGCCCAGCGCTTCGCCGAACACCTTGGACACGCCGTAGCGCGTGTCGGGGCGTGGCACGGCGCTGCTGTCAAGCACCTGGGCGCGGCGGTGGAAGCCGATCGCGTGGTTCGAGCTCGCGAAGATGAAGCGCTTCACGCCTTGGCGGTGTGCGGCTTCATACGCGTTGTAGCAGCCTTCGATGTTCAGGTCGCGCACGGTCTCCCACGGCCCTTCGACCGATTGGCCGGCCAGGTGCACCACGCAGTCGATGCCGCGCATCGCCGCTTCGACTTGCGCAAGGTCGCGGATGTCGGTGTTGAGCACGGTCTCGCCCGGCTGTGCAGGCGCGAGTGGCGCAACGTCGGCCAGGCGCAGTTCCTCGTAGACGCCTTTGAAGTGCTGGCGCAACGCGCGGCCGATCTGGCCTGCGGCGCCGGTGATCAGGATGCGTTTCATGTCGCGCTCCAGGCCAGGTTGGTGCCGAGACTCGTGCCGGGTTTCAGGTCGCAATCCATGCGGCGGTGCAAGGCATGGCTCAAACAGCCGCGAGCTCGGCCGCCCGCGGCATCACAAACCGGTTGGCCTGGAGTTCCGCTTTCAACTGCGCCGTTTGCGCCGCGTCCAGCTCCACCAGCGGCGGGCGCAGCACCGACCAGTCTTTGTCGCCCGACTGCCAGGCGATCGCCGCCTTCATCGCCGCGATCATCGGCAGCTTCTGGAACACGTTGCGCGTGGCGTTCAGCGCTTCCTGGCGCGCGTCGGCATCGGCATCCTGCCAATGCTTGAACAGCTCGACGATCGGCCCCGGGTTCACGTTGCCGGTGGCGGTGATGCAGCCTGCGCCGCCGCCACGCAGCGTGCGCAGCAGAAATGCTTCCGATCCGGCGAAGACATCGAAGCCGGCGGGCTGAAACTCGCGCAGCATCGTCTCGGTGTTGCTCCAGTCGCCCGAGCTGTCTTTCATGCCGGCAATCGCCGTCGGGTAGGCCTTCAGCAGGCGCTCGATCAGCTTCGCGCTGATGCCCACCTGCGCCACCGGCGGAATGTGGTACAGATAGACGCGCAGCCGCGCATCGGCAACGCTGTCGATCACATGCGCGAAGCTGCGGTACAGGCCCTCGTCGCTGACGCCCTTGTAGTAGAACGGCGGCAGCATCAGCACGCCCGCGCAGCCGGCGTTCACCGCGTGGCGCGTCAGCTCGATCGTGTCGCTGATCGAACACGCTCCGGTGCCGGGCATCAGGCGCGCGGGCAGTGCGTCGGCGGTGAGCAGCGCGTCGAGCAGCTTGCGTTTTTCCGCGATGCTCAGCGAGTTGGCTTCCGAGTTCGTGCCGAACACCGCCAGCCCCACGCCTTGGCCGAGCAGCCACGCGCAGTGTTTCTTGAAGCGCGCGACAGACGGCGAGTAGTCGGCGTTGAAGGGCGTCAGGATGGGCGAGAAGACGCCGCGTGGCTTGGTGGTTGCGGAGGTGGTTGGGTTCATGGGGGTTGTCGGCGACGGAGTGTGCACTTGGGTGGTCGACATGAGTGTCCCACACGGGCCCGCCACGCTGCCGTAGGTGGCAATGGCCACCCGCGCGCGCCATCAGATCACTTGCCGCAGCGCCTGCGGCGCCGGCAAGGCGCGCGAATGCCACCACAGAATCGCCAGCACGCCGGCGATGCCCACGGCAGACACGACAGGCTGCGCAAACACCAGGGCGAGCGACAACAGGTTCAGCGCGGTGAATCCGAGCCAACCGATCGGCCGCACCAGCTGCCCGGTGTAAGCCGCGCCGAGGCCGAGGATCGCGACGATGGTCGAGGCGAGAGCGATGCTGAACTCGACCCAGGTGAAGTTGATGAACAGCAGCGCCGGCGTGTAGACGAACGCGAACGGCACCAGCGCCTTGCCCATCGACAGGCGAAACGCGGTGTTGCCGGTGCCCATCGGCTCGCTGCGCGCGATGCCGGCCGCGGCGAATGCGGCCAGCGCGACGGGAGGCGTCACATCCGCCAACACGCCGTAGTAGAAAACGAAGAAATGCGTCGCCAGTTGCGGCACGCCGAGCTGCGCGAGCGCCGGCGCGACGATCGCGGCGAGGATGATGTAGGTGGGCGTGGTCGGCACGCCGGTTCCCATGATGATGCAGGCGAGCGCGGTGAAGAACAGGCCGAACAGGATCGTCACCTGTTTCAGTTCGAACCAGCGCCAAACATCGAACGCGTGCACCGCCTGCGCCGCGACGCTGGAGAGGTCAATCACGAAGGCCGAGAACTTGAAGCCCATGCCGGTGAGCGTCAAGATGCCCAGCACGAAGCCGACGCAGGCGCACGACGCGCCGATGCTGAGCGCCGACTTCGCTCCCATCTCGAAGCCGCGCACCAGCCCGATCGGCGTGATCGCCATCCCCGCCATGCCCTTGCCCGCTGCACCGAGAAGTTTGGGAATCCACGAACACACGACGGTCAACGTGATGCCCCAGAACGCAGCCAGAAACGGCGTGTACTGCAACAGCAGCAGCGTCACCATCGTCACCAGCGGAATGAACAGGTGCCACGAACTGCGCAGCACCTTGAGCAACGACGGAATGTCTTCGGGCGCCATGCCGGCGAGTTTCAGGCGCTTCGCTTCCAGGTGCACCATCCACAGAATCGCCAGGTAGTGCAGCGATGCCGGAATGATGGCGACCAGGATCAACTGGTTGTACGGGATGCCCAACGTCTCGGCCATGATGAACGCGGCCGCGCCCATGATCGGCGGGGTGACCTGGCCGCCGCACGCGGCAGACGCTTCCACCGCGCCGGCGAAGCGCGGCGTGAAGCCCACCTTCTTCATCAGCGGAATCGTCATCACGCCGGTGGTGACGGTGTTCGCGATCGCCGAGCCGGAAATCATGCCGAACAGGCCCGACGTGACGACGCACACTTTCGCCGGCCCGCCGGAAAAGCGCCCGGCGGCGATCGTCGCGAGGTTCACGAACAACTGCGCCAGCCCGGTGAGCTGCGCCATCACACCGAACAACACGTAATGAAATACGAAGGTCGCGACCACGCCGACCGCGATGCCGTAAATGCCCTCGGTGCCCTTGTACAAATACGCCACGACGCGCGGCACGCTGTAGCCGCGGTGCGCCAGGTCGCCGGGCAGGTAGGGGCCGAACACGCCGTAGAGCACCGTCGCCACCGCGAGCAGCGGCAGGAAGATGCCCATCGTGCGGCGTGTCGCCTCGATCGTCATCGCGATCGCGATCACGCCGATCATCAGGTCGAGCGGCGAGTGCGCGCCGGGACGCTGGATGAAGATGTCGTCGAAGAACAGCAGCAGGTAGAGCGAAAACCCCGCGGCGAGCGCGGCGAACGCCCAGTCGCGCAACGGAATCGTCGTGTGGCTGCCGTCGTAAGCCTTGAAGGGCAGCGAGAGGGCGGCAATCGCGACCAGCACCACGCCGAACCCGGCCTTCATAGTCAGCGGCGCATCGGCGCCCACCGATTGCACGAGGCTCCAGCCGAGCACCAGGTAGAACAGCGCCAGGGCGGCCGAGACCGCCCATTCCCAGGGCCCGGCCAGCCGCTTCTGGCGCGGGAACACCAGGAAGCACAGCCCCAACACAACGGTCAAGTGGATGGCGCGGTGCGCGATCTCGTTCTGCAACCCGAAGCCGGCGGTGTAGTAGTGCCAACTCGACAGCGCCACCGCGATGACCGTCACGATGCCGGCGGACACGCCCACCAGCCGGCGAAAACTCGACTCCGGATCCCACTGTTCGATCAGCCTGTCGATTTCGGCTTGCGACGGCGTTGCAATCGTCATGGCGCCGAAGGGTCCTTGGCGCAGCCGAAGGCGCGCATTTCGATCGCCTGCGAACTCAGCGTGCCGAGCAGCATCGGCCCAACGTCCAGCAACAAGCGCATGCGCTGCGCCGGCAGCGGCCGCACCACGAGCGGGTGCACGATGCGCTGCAGCTCCAGCCGCGATCCGCTCCCATCCTGCGTGAGCCGCTCGCCCGGCGCCGCGGCATGCGGCAGGCCGTAGCCCGAACCGTCAAAGCGTTCCTCCACCAGCACCGCATGCGGGCGAAACTCGTAGCGATCGGTCACCGTCGTGCCGAGCACCGAATGCTCGAACGCAATGCGCACTCCGGCTTGCGCGAGCGGCACGCGCAGCAATTCGCGCTCGCTGCGGTGCTCGCTCAGCACCAGCTCGCAGCCCGGCGCCGCGGGGGCGAACAGCACGCAGGCCAGAAACCCCGCGTGCCGCCAAGCCATCACTTCAGGACGCCCTTTTCCTTGAAGTACTTCGCCGCACCCGGGTGCAGCGGTGCGCTGCCCACGCCCAGCGCGGTAGCCAGCGTGATGTTCTTGCCCTGCACATGCACCTGGCCCATGATCGCCGTGTTCTCGTACAGCGCCTTGGTCACCTCATAGGCCACGCCTTCCGGCACGGCGTCGTGCGCGACCCACACCGCCATCACGGCGAGCGTGTCCACCGCGGCCGCCTGGCCTTTGTAGGTGTTTGCCGGCAACTGCACCCGCGTGTAGTAGGGCTGCTGCGTCTGCAGCTCAGTGATCTCCGGGCCGGCGAGCGCGATCACTTTCAGCGCATGGCTCTGCGCGAAGTCGGTCACCGCGGCAGTGGGCACGCCGGCGGTGATGAGCGTGGCGTGCAGGTTGCCGTCCTTGATCTTGTCCACCGCCTGCGTGAACGACGACAGGTCTTCCTTCACGTCGGCGCGGCTCATGCCATGCACCTTGAGCAGGTCGGTCAGCAACTGATACTGGCCGGAACCCGGCGAGCCCGACGACACGCTCTTGCCTTTCAGGTCGCGCACGCCGTTGATGTTGAAGTCGGCGCGCGTGATCAGCTGCACCGTCTCGGGGTAGAGCGCGCCGAGCGCACGCAGGTTCTTGATCGGCGCCTTGTCGAACTGGCCGGTGCCGTGGTAGGCGGAGTCCAGAATGTCGGCGGCGACGAACGCCGACTCGATTTCCTTGTTGCCGAGCAACTTCGCGTTGCCCACCGAAGCGCCCGCCGCTTCGGCGGTGGCGCTGATCTTCTTGCCGTCGACGGTGGCCTTGTTCGAGATCAGTTGCGCGAGCATGCCGCCCAGCGGGTAATACGTTCCCCCCGTGCCGCCGGTGGCGATGCCGAAGAACAAACGTTGCTGCGCGAGCGCGGCGGTGGCAGTCAGCGCGGCGGCGGTTGCGGCGATGGTGGCGATGGTGGCGATAGCGAGAAGCTTGCTGGAAACCTTCACTCGGTGCTCCTGATGGCGGGTTGCGATGCGCGGCACGATAAGGCGCGCGCCCGAGCCGGTCTATCGAGGTTTGCCCTCGCTGCCTATGCTGCCAACGTGAGCGTCGAGTTCGCTCGGGCTCAGCATCAATCCCCGTGTTTTCCCGCCTGCCAGCCCACCGCACCGATCGCCCGCTGCGCGACCTCGACCGCACGTGCTTCGAGCGATGTCGCCATCGTGTCGTTCCATCGGTTCAGATACCCAAACAGCGCGATCGTCGCGACGATCTCGACGATCTGGCCTTCGTCGAAGTGCTTCTTCAACTCGTCGAAGTCTTCGCTCGTCGCCTCGTTGGGCACGAGCGCGGCGCGGTAGCCCAGGCGCAGCGCGGCGCGCTCGGCGGG
>JANOLA010000075.1:0-3497 GCA_031419535.1 Burkholderiales bacterium
CAAGGAATACCGCCCTGCTGCACATATTGCAGCAGATAACCGTCGTTGGCCGCAACCACGGCCACCAGGCTGTGCGGGCCGAGCCGGAGGCGCTCGGCCATTGCGTTTACATACCGACGGCTGTGCTCGAGCCACGAGGAGGAGTAGGAGCTGAAGTAGGCGTAGTCGCCCGTGAACAAGGCTTCGCGGCCAGCATGGTCCTCGGTCTGCACCAACCAGCACGATTCGCAGACCAGCAGGCGCAGCGGGAAGAACGTCTCCGACGCGGCGAGTCGATCCGCAGCCAGATAGGCATTGGAGGGCGGCGCACTGCCCAGGTCCAGGAAGGTCAGATGAACGCGTGCGTGGCAGTGACGGCAATTCAAAGCGCAAGCCCTTTGAACCCGCTACCGATGCGAGGCAGCAGGCGATCTCGCTCTGAGAGTTCTGAAATCGGCAGTGGCCAGTCAATCTTCAATCGTTCGTCGAGCGGGTTGAAGCCGCATTCGGCCTGGGGATGGTAGGCCGCCGAGTGACAGTACACCAGTTCAACATCGTCGGTGAGCGCCTGGAAACCATGCGCGAACCCCTCGGGCAACAGCATCGCACCACCCATCTCTGCGTCGAGCACCTCGCCGTGCCAGCGCGAAAACGTCGCTGAGCCGCTGCGCAAGTCGACCGCGACATCGAAAACACGCCCGCGAATGCAACTCACGAGCTTCATTTCAGCATGTGGCGAGGTCTGGAAGTGCAGCCCACGCACCACGCCGTGCCGACGGGTGTGGCTGTGGTTGACCTGTGCCACCGGGCGAAGCCAGCCAGCGCTTGCCAATTCATCGGCGCAGAAAAGCCGGGCCAGAAAGCCTCGCGCATCGCCCAATCGGTCGCGCTGCACGCGTTTCAACCCAGCCAGCGGCAGATCAGTGACGGCCAAGCGGTTCATTGGGTTTCCTTCGTCCGCGCACTTCGCCGTTCGCCCATCGAGTGCTGGCTCATGCCAGCTGCGATTCGTAGTCGGCGATATCAGCCTCGCACAGCGCTCCCGCGTCCGCGCCGGCGGCGACCGCTCGGTACCAAGCCATCGTGCGCGCCACCGCGGTTTCGATCGACCAGCGCGGAAACACGCCGAGTACGCGTCGCGCCTTGGCCACCTCCAAGGCCAAACAACCTGCCTCATGCGGACCAGCGACGGACTCGGAAAACCGGGTGCGGGCGTCGATCCATCCGCGGGCAGCCAGCTCGATCAGCCTGCGCACCGAAACGGTATCGCTCGATTCCGGCCCGAAGTTCCAAGCGCCAGCCTGCGCTGGCTCGCTCCGGAGCCGCTGCGCCAGCGTCAGATAGCCCGCGAGTGGCTCCAGCACATGCTGCCACGGCCGAATCGCCGCCGGTCGCCGAATCTCAAGCACCTCGCCCCCTGACCAAGCGCGCACGGCGTCAGGGATGAGACGATCTTCTGACCAATCACCACCGCCAATCACGTTGCCGGCACGCGCGCTTGCAACCGCAACGCCTTGCTCGGCAAGAAAGGAATCGCGGTAGCTGGCCAACACCAGCTCGGTGGCGGCCTTGCTTGCGCTGTACGGATCATGGCCGCCGAGAACATCATCCTCCCGGTAGGGATAGGGCCATTCCCGGTTGAGATAGACCTTGTCGGTGGTCACGATGATCGCGACTTTGACGCTCGCCAAGCCCCGCAACGCGTCGAGCAAGTGAACGGTTCCCATCACGTTGGTGGCAAAGGTCTGCACCGGTTCCCGGTAGCTGCTTCGAACGAGCGGTTGGGCAGCCAGGTGGAAGACGATCTCGGGTGCTTGGGAATGCACGATGGACCGCAACTGCTGAGCATCGCGAATGTCGCAGTGGTGGCTTTCGACGCGCCCTTGCACGCGAGCCAGCTCGAACAAATTGGGCACGCTGTTCGGCGCCAGCGCCAAACCGCTGACATGTGCCCCGAGCCGGGCCAGCCAAATCGAGAGCCAGCCGCCCTTGAAACCAGTGTGCCCCGTGATCAGAACACGCCGGCCGCGCCAGTGCTCGGCGTCGATCAACTCCACACCTTCCAAGGTGCCTGGCGAGATTGCCACAGTGCCTCGAGCTGGTTCTTCTCGCGCAGCGTATCCATCGGTTGCCAAAATCCGTTGTGCTCGAAGGCCATCAGTTGGCCGGCTGAAGCGAGCCGCTGCGTCGGCTCGACTTCCCACGAAGTGGCGTCGCCATCGATCAACTCCAGGACGCCGGGCGACAACACGAAAAAGCCGCCGTTGATGCGCCCACCATCACCCTTGGGTTTCTCGGCAAAGCCAGTCACATTCGCCGCGGACAAGGCCAGGGCGCCGTATCGGCCCGGCGGCTGCACCGCTGTAACCGTTGCCAGCTTGCCATGTGCACGGTGAAACGCCACCCCGGCTGAAATGTCCACGTCGGCCACCCCGTCTCCATAGGTAAAACAAAAGGCCTCCTCATCACGCAAATACGCACCGACGCGCTTCAAGCGCCCCCCGGTCATGGTTTCTTCGCCGGTGTCCACCAACGTCACACGCCAGGGTTCGGACTTGCGCTCGTGCACCTCCATGCGGTTGTTCGCGATGTCGAAAGTCACGTCCGACATGTGCAGAAAGTAGTTGGCGAAATACTCCTTGATCACGTAGCCCTTGTACCCGCAGCAGATCACGAAGTCGTTGATGCCATGGGCCGAATAGATCTTGAGGATGTGCCACAGAATGGGTCGGCCGCCGATTTCGATCATCGGCTTGGGCTTGAGGTTCGTTTCCTCGCTGATTCGAGTTCCGAGCCCACCAGCAAGAATGACAGCCTTCATCGCCCCTGATATCCGTGACAGCTTAGGTTTGCGCGACCATCGGTTCGCTTAAGACCGCGACCACCCGGCTCTGCTGCCTCTCATCGAGATCAGCACTCATCGGCAGACTCAACACACGCGCCGCGGCGCGCACGCTTTCAGGGCAACAATCGGGGCAGCAATTCGCGGCGTATGCCGGCTGGTGGTGCAGAGGTTTGGGATAGTGAATGGCAGTGGGTATCCCGCACTCTGCAAGTCTGGCCTGAACCCGACTGCGGTCGTCAGCCAGGACGGTGTACTGACCCCAGACGCAGTCGCGGTCTTGACGCACTTCCAGGAGTTGCACCCCGCCGGCTTGTAGCAGCGCGTGGTAGCGCGCCCCGATTTCGCGGCGCCGCTGCAACTCCCACTCGAACCGCTCCAGCTTGGCGAGCACGATCGCGCACTGCAAGGTATCCATGCGCCCACCCACGCCCACGCGCGTGTGCGTGTAGCGCGCGCTCTGCCCGTGGACGCGGATCTCGCGGCTCGCCTGCGCCAGCGCATCGTCATTCGTGAAGATCGCGCCACCGTCGCCATAGCAGCCCAGCGGTTTGCTGGGAAAGAAACTGGTGCAGCCAATCGTGCTCAGGTTGCAGCTCTTGCGCCCCTTGTAGCTCGCGCCAAAACTTTGCGCCGCATCTTCGATCACGGGAAGATTTCCATGCCGCGCCGCGAT
>JANOLA010000076.1:0-8500 GCA_031419535.1 Burkholderiales bacterium
GCCGTCGCGGCCGGCGCGGCCGGTTTCCTGATAATAAGCCTCCACGCTTTTGGGCAAGTTCAGATGCGCGACGAAACGCACGTTGGGTTTGTCGATGCCCATGCCGAAGGCGATGGTCGCGACAATAATCACGCCTTCTTCGTTGATGAAGCGCGATTGATTGCGCGAACGCACTTCGTTGGATAATCCGGCGTGATACGGCAATGCGGTGAGGCCTTTGTTGGCCAGCGATTCGGCGACTTCTTCGACCAACCAGGCGGCGGTTTCGTCGACCTTCTTGCGGCTCTGGCAGTAGACGATGCCGGCGTCGCCCTCGTGTTCGTCTTGCAGAAAGCGCAGCAGTTGTTTGCGCGGCTCGTCCTTTTCAACAATGCGGTAGCGGATGTTCGGCCGGTCAAAGCTGCTGACGAAAATCTTCGCGTCGCCCAGCGCCAGGTGCTCCACGATGTCGGCGCGTGTCGTCGCGTCGGCGGTCGCGGTGAGCGCGATGCGCGGCACTTCGGGGTAGCGCTCATGCAGCACGTTCAGGCCCAGATAGTCTTCGCGAAAGTCGTGGCCCCATTGGCTGACGCAATGCGCCTCGTCGATCGCGAAAAGACTCAGCAGCTCACGCTCTTGCAGCGAATCGAGCTGGGCCAAAAAACGCGGCGTCGTCACGCGTTCGGGCGCGGCGTAGAGCAGCACCAGGCGCCCGCTCATCATTTCGCGCTCGATGCGCTGGGCTTCTTCCAGCGTCAGCGTCGAGTTCAGGAAGGCCGCGCGCACGCCCAGTTCCTCGAGCGCGCCCACTTGGTCGTGCATCAGCGCGATCAGCGGGCTGACGACGACCGCGACGCCGCGCTCGCGGCGATGCCGCAGCACGGCGGGCACCTGGTAGCACAGGCTCTTGCCGCCGCCGGTGGGCATCAGCACCAGGGCGTCGCCGCCGCTGCTCACGTGCTCGATGATTTGTGCCTGTGCGCCGCGAAACGTGGCGTAGCCGAAGACCTGCTGGAGGATGCCGGGTGCCGTGTCGGCGGGTTGGAGGTCGGTCGCGAGCATGGGCGGTTCGGCGGGGAACGGAATGTTAAGGCAACGCTGAACAAGCCCCCGCGAGGGCGTGCATCCTCGCTTTGGGCGATCCGCGGCGTTGCAAATCCTCGCCTAGCATGGGCTATGGCTGCGGTTTGCGTCTTGCGGCTTATCCCAAACCGAGGCGCCCACCCTCGCGGGGCCTTGTCCAGCGTTGGCCTGGCGACGTGCTGAGTTCACGATCTGTTCGGTCGTGTCGGCGGGCGAATGTGCCGATACAGGGTTCAGAATGTGGGCCCTCAGCCCCAACCCCAGCCTCACCCCGCCGGGGCACCTGTACCGGAGCTTCGCCGAATGACTCGACTGTTGCGCCACCTGAGCCCCCCCAGCCTCGCCGCCGCCTTCCTGTTTGCCGTGATTGCCGCCGCGTTCCCGGCCGCCTCATCGGCGCAGCCGGTGGCTGCCGTGCGCAATGTGACCGACCGCCACCACGGCATCAGCGTCGACGACCCGTACCGCTACTTCGAGAACAAGACCGACCCCGAAGTGCTGAAGTGGATGAAGGCGCACAACGAGCGCGCGCGCGAAACACTCAGCAAGATCCCCGGCCGCCAGGCGCTGCTGGACAACATCGTGCGTTACGACACGTCGGTGTCGGATCGGGTGACGCATGTGAAGCGCGTCGCCGGCGACATCTACTTTATGGAGCGCCGCGGGGCCAAAGACAACCAGTTCAAGCTGGTGATGCGCCAGGGCCTGGGCGGCAAGGAGCGGCTGCTGATCGACCCTCAGGCGCTGGAAAACCGCACCCGCAAGCCGCACGCGATCAACTGGTTCAGCCCGTCGCCCGATGGCAGCCTGGTGGCGTTCGGCATGTCCAAGCAGGGCTCGGAAGCGGCGGTGATGAGCATTCTGAACACGCGCGGCGGTCGCACGCTCGGCGCGCCGATCACGCGCGCTGACTTCGGCGGCGTCGACTGGTCGCCCGACGGCAAGGCGGTGCTGTTCAACCGCCTGCAGGCCTTGGGCAAGGGCATGGCGGCGACGCAGAAGTACCAGCACAGCCAGACCTACCTGCTGCGCATCGGCTCGCCGCCGGCTTCGGCCAGGCCGGTGTTCGGCACGGCGATCAAGGGGCTGGACATCGGGCCGGCGGAAATCCCGACGGTGAACCTGACGCACGACGGCCGCTGGGCCATCGGCACCGCCTACAACGGCACGCAGCGCGAGCTCGGCGTTTTTATCGCGCCGCAGCGCAGCGTGATGGCCGTGAAGCCGCAGTGGAAACGCGTGCTCGGCGCGGCCGACGCGGTGACGAGCGTGGCCTACTTCGACAACACCCTCTACATGGTCAGCCACAAAGGCGCATCGCGCTCGCGCGTGCTCGCACTGAACCTGGACACGCCGAACATGCAGGCGGCGAAAGAAATCATTCCCGAGTCGGAACAGGTGGTCGTGAACATCGTCGCCGCCGCCGACGCGCTGTACATCGAAACGCGCGACGGCAACATCAAGCGCCTGTACAAGCGCGCCTATGCGGCGACGGCGAGCCTGGTTGAAGTGGTGCTGCCGGTGCAGGGTTCGTTCGAACTCGCCGGCGAAGGCGTGAGCCCCGCCGACCCGCGATTGAGCGGCGTGACGATCGACCTGCAAAGCTGGACCCGGGCGCGCCAGGTGTACAGCGTGGCGGCGGACGGCAGCGTGCAGAACACAGGGTTGCAGCCGGCCGGGCCGTACGACGCGCCAGCCGACATCGTGGCCACCGAAGTCAAGGTGGCCAGCCACGATGGCGCGATGGTGCCGCTGTCGATCATCCACCGCAAAGGCGTGCTTCTCGACGGCAGCAACCCGACGCTGCTCTACGGCTACGCCGCTTACGGCATCACGGAGGAGCCGTTCTTCAGCGTCGGCCGGCTCGCGTGGCTCGACGCCGGCGGCGTGTTCGCCGTGGCGAATCCACGCGGCAGCAGCGTTTACGGGCAAGACTGGTACTAGGCCGGCTTCCAAAGCACCAAGCCCAACACCTGGAAATACTTCATCGCCTGCGCCGAATACCTGATCGCGCAGAAGTACACCCAGCCGGCGCGGCTCGGCATTCTGGGCGGCAGCGCGGGTGGCATCTTGGTCGGCCGGGCGATGACGGAGCGGCCCGACCTCTTTGCCGCCGTCATTCCCGCCGTGGGTGCGCTCGACGCGGTGCGTTTCGAGACCACCCCGAACGGCGTCCCGAACATTCCGGAGTTCGGCAGCGTGAAGACGGAGGCAGGATTCAAGGCGCTGCTGGCGATGAGCGCCTACGCCAACATCAAACCCGGCACGGCGTACCCGGCGGTGCTGTTGACGCATGGCGTGAACGACCCGCGCGTCGAAGTCTGGCAAAGCACCAAGACCGCGGCGCGGCTGATGGCCGCCACGACGAGCCGCAAGCCGGTGCTGATGCGGCTGGACTTCGACGCCGGCCACGGCGTCGGCGACACGAAGAAGCAGCAATTCGAAGAGCGTGCCGACATGTTCGCTTTTCTGCTGTGGCAGATGGGGGCGGCGGGCTTCCAGCCTTGAGAAGGGCCACGCTCCCCCTTCGGAGGGAGTGGGAGGCAGCGTTTTCCCCACTTCAGCGGGGCTGGCGCGTCTGGGGGGCAGGACGATAATCGTTCCAATACAAACCCCTCCCGGAGCGAGACCATGGCCTCAGTCAACAAAGTCATCCTCATCGGCAACCTCGGCAAAGACCCCGAGGTGCGCTACTCGCCCAACGGCAACGCGATGTGCAACCTCACATTGGCGACGAGCCGCAACTGGAAGTCGAAGGACACCGGCGAGAAGATGGAAGAAACCGAGTGGCACCGCGTCGTGCTGTACGACCGCCAGGCAGAGATCGCCGGCGAGTACCTGAAGAAAGGCCGGCCGGTCTACATCGAAGGGCGCCTGAAGACGCGCAAGTGGCAAGACAAGGAAGGTGCCGACCGCTACACGACGGAAATCGTCTGCGACAGCATGCAGTTGCTCGGCAGCCGTGAAGGCACCGGCGGTGGCGGCGCGTCCGACGAAGGCACGCCGTCCGGTTACGGCGAGCGGCAGGCACCCGCGTCGCGGCCCGTGGCAGCGGCGGGGGCCAAGCCTGCCGCCAAACCGGCGGCGAAGTCCGCCACCGGGTTCGACAACATGGACGACGATATTCCGTTCTGACCGGGGTGTCGTACCAAAGCCTTGTCCAACGTGGTATGAGCCTGAACGAGGAGCGTATTTCCAACGAGGTATGAGCCTGAGCGGGTAGGCGCAGGGCCGAATTGGCGGGGGGTGATCATCACAAGGATGGTGATGGCGCAGGCCCCATTCGCGGTAGGCACCAGGCGTTGCAATGGCAATGGCGGTGTTGATGGAGCTGTCCGTTGCCGGCCACGGTGGTGCCCCGCGAGCGAGGGCCGGAGAACGGGGGCACCGCCGCCGCCCTGCCGTTCGGACCCCCGCATGCTGGCCGTGCGCAAAGCGATGATCAAACAGCGCCTAGGCACCTTTGAGGCAAGTGCCCAAAGCTCTGACCCGGACCGCCACCGCAATCACTCAAACACCGGCAGCAAATCGTCCTTCAAATTGCCGCGCGCGCTTTCGTAGTTGGGCAGCACTGAGCGCACCACGTCCCAGAAGCGTGGGCTGTGGTTCATTTCGCGCAGGTGGGCGAGTTCGTGGGTGACGACGTAATCGATCGTCGGCAAGGCGAAATGGATCAGGCGCCAGTTCAGGCGGATCGAACCGTCGGCGTTCGCGCTGCCCCAGCGCGTTTGTGCAGACGACAGGCCGAGGCGCGTGTAGCGCACCTTCAACAGCGCCGCGAAGTGCTGGCAACGTTCTTCGAACACGCGCCGCGCCTGGCGTTGCAGCCAGGACTGCACCGCGTCGCGGATCTGCTCGGGCGCGGCGCTGTCGGGCAGGCCGACGTGCAGCGTGAGGCGCGGCACGCCGGCGAGTTGGCCTTGCACGGCGCCGGCGTCGGTGTTCAACACCGCGCCAGTGCTGCGCGAGTCGAGCACGACGATCACGTCTTCGCCGAGGAACGGGATGAGCGTGCCGTCGCGCCAGTCCACCTTCGCGTCTTGCAGGCGCCGCGCACGGTCTTGCTGTTCGCGCAGCTTTCGCAGGATCCACGCCGCCTTTTCGCGCAGCGCGGTTTCGATGTCGCCGATGCCCACCCAGCGCGGCGCGTTCACGCTCAGACCCTCGGCGCCGACGATGAAGCCGATGCTGCTGCGCCGCGCGCGCTTCAGCGCGTAGCTGACGAGGTGCTGCTGCAAATGGATCACGCGGTCCGCCTGCGGATGGCGAAACACCGCAGGGGCGAGACTGTTCGATTCGCGCCGTGGCGAGGGCGCTTCGCCGGCCGGCGCCGACTGTGATGGCGCGCCGGGCTTTGCCGGGGCGGGCGGCGCACCGTTGTTCGCGTGGGGCGCTAAGTGGGGCAGTAAGTGGGGCAGTAAGTGGGGCGGTAAGTGGGTTGGTAAGAACGGGGCACCCTCGGCGCCCAGGTCCGGTTCGAACAGCGAGAGTTGGCGTGCGTCGGGCGGGCTGGGAGAGCGCATCTCGTGCCTTCAGGCGCCTGCGGCTGCCGGAGTCGCGGTGGGCGCGTAAGCCTGCGGGTCGAGGCGCAGCATCTCGGCTTCGATCCAGCGCTCCACTTCGCGCATCAACTCGTCGGGCTCGCGGCCGACGCTCGGAATCGGCTTGCCGATCGATACGTCAACGACGCCTGGCTTCAATATGAACGTCTTGCGCGGCCAGCAGCGCGCCGAGGTCACGGCGATCGGCAGCACCGGCACGCCGGTGGTCACGGCCAGGCGCGTGCCTCCACTTTTGTAGGTGCCTTGGCTGCCGCGCGCGGTGCGCGTGCCCTCGGGGAACATGATGACCCAGTGACCGTGGTTCATCAATTGCCGGCCCTGCTCGGCCACCTTGGCCCAGTCCTCGGTGCGCTTGCTGCGGTCGATGTGGATCATGTCCATGCGCGCCATCGCCCAGCCGAAGAACGGGATCAACAGCAGCTCGCGTTTGAATACGTAGGCCAATGGCCGCGGCATCAGGCCGGGGAACGCGAACGTCTCCCAGGTCGATTGGTGCTTGGGCAAGAGCACCAACGGCCCGTCGGGAAGGTTCTCCATGCCGTGCAAGCGCGCGCGCACGCCGCAGATGATGCGCGCGCCCCAGATCACGGTGCTCAACCAGCCCACGCACATCGTGTAGATCACCGGGCCGCGCGCGAAGATCGAGACGAGCACGACCGCCAGCGCCCAGGGGATCACGGTGACGATCATGAACAGCACGAACAGCACCGAGCGCGCGCCGTGCCAGAGGGCGGCCATCAGAGGTTCTCCCCGTACAAGGTGTGGCCGTAGAGCGTGTCGTTGTCGTCGCTCGGGCCATGCTCGATGCGGTCGGCGCGCACCAGCGCCTCGGCGAACGCCGCCAAGTCGTTATGCATGTGCATGCTCGGAACGATTTCGCGCATCTGCGCGATCTGCAAGGCGCTCAGGCCGGCGCTCTTGCCGGTGCGCACCAAGTGCAGCGGACAGCCCAGTGCCTGCCCGGCCTGCAAGTCGCGCAGCGAGTCGCCGACGACGGGAACGTTTTCCAGGTGCACGCCGTAGCGCTGCCCGATCGATTCGATCAGCCCCGGCGCGGGCTTGCGGCAGTCGCACGCGTCATCGGGTGTGTGCGGGCAGAAAAACACCGCGTCGATGCGCCCGCCCAGGTGCGCGAGTTGACTGTTCATCTTCACGTGCATCGCGTTGAGCGCTGCCATGTCGAACAGGCCGCGCCCCAGGCCCGACTGGTTGGTGGCGACCACGGTGTGCCAGCCGGCATGGTTGAGCCGCGCGATCGCTTCGAGCGAACCGGGAATCGGCAGCCACTCGTCGGCCGACTTGACGTAGTCGTCGCGGTCTTCGTTGATCGTGCCGTCGCGGTCGAGGATGATGAGTTTCATGGGTTGGCGTCAGTTGGCCTCGGCGGCGCGGCGCCGCGCCCAGGCATGCAAGCGCTCGGATTCGGTGTCGGCGAAGCCGAGAGCGCTGAGCCTTTCGATGAATCTCGGCAATTCGATCAAACCGTGGCGCAACAAACCCCTGACCCAGTCGGCATCTTTGTCGCGCCCGGCAACGCACTTGGAAACGGCCAGGTCGTGAAGATCCGGGCAGATCACCGTGATGTCGCCAATGTAGTGGAGCTTTGCAAAGTCCATCCAATCGTCCGGCATTTTCGCCGTGCTCGGCCCGACCCCATCGGCGTAGTAGCCGTAGGTGTCATGAAACATGGACAGTTGGCCAATCGCGCCATCGATCAGGTCCGCGAGTTCCGGATGCAGGGCGGGATAGAGATCGATTTCGTTTGACATCAGCACTTCGGCCGGTGCATCGGGGTGCGGCAGCAGCACGGCCTGGCTTCCGACCACGACGAACGACTTTTCGTTCGCGATCGCCGCGCAGGCGCGCAGCACATGTTCCAGTTGCTCGCGCTTCACGGCGGCGTACTCGCTTCGCGCAGCAATCGCGTGCGCTCGGCGATCGTGATGAACCGCCCCAGCGGCGAGGCGCTTCGCAATGTCGCGGCACGATCGCCCGGTGAGCACACCGCCGCTTCCACTGCGTCCGGGCCGGCGCGCAGCAGCTGCTCCCATTCGTCCCAGTAGCGATCGCAACTCGACGCGCCACCCGCGCGCTCCCGCCAGCGCTGCAACACGCCCACCGCTTCGCTCAGACGCGCCGGGTCTTGCCGGAGCCGCTCGACCGCGAGGCGATGTGCGGCCAGCGAAAACAGATGAATGCGCTGTTGGCGGTCCATGCCGGGGTGTCGGTTGACTTCCCTCACGCAGCCAGCAGGGACAGGTCGGCGACACGATTCATCGCCTCGTGCAACCGTGCCAGCAGAGCCAGACGATTCGCGCGCAATTTAGCGTCATCGGCGTTGACCATGACCGAGTCGAAGAATGCGTCGACCGGCGTTTTCAAGGTCGCGAGCAGGCAAAGCGCGGCGGTGTAGTCGCGACGATCGAATGCTGCTTCAGACAATGGGCTTGCGGCGCACAAGGCGCTATGCAGGTCGCGCTCCGCGGGTTCGAGCAGCAGGACCGAGGCCACCGTTTTCGCGTCGGATGCCGCGCTTTTGCGCAGGATGTTGCCAACCCGTTTGTTCGCCGCCGCCAGCGACGCGGCTTCCGGAAGCGCCGAAAACTGGCGCACCGCGGCCAGACGCGGCGCGACCTCGGAAAGCAACCAGAACTTGTCGCCGCTGAGAACCGCTTCGACTTCCTGCGCCGAGTAGCCCTGCTCGCGCGAGGCGACAGACAGACGATCTCGGAAAAACTGCAGCAGCGAATCGCGCACCAGCACGGGAGTGCCGGGGCCAGTGGTCACTTCAGAGCGCCAAGCCGGCGGCCAACTCGGGGCCGCGAGCGCAATACCGATCGCGGCGTCGAGGGTCAGCGTGGGCAAACGTTCGGCGA
>JANOLA010000077.1:0-6306 GCA_031419535.1 Burkholderiales bacterium
CGCGCAGGGCAGGTGCATTCGTCGGCTGGGCGCGCCCGGGGTTCAGGGGTCCGGTTCAGGCTGGATTCAGTGCCTGCTTGAAATGTTGTTGCGGCGCAGCAGGACTCTTATGATTGCGCTCTTGTGTCAACGCAAGGGTGCCGCTGAAACGTTAGCGCCTTCATAATCACTCGCCGTGAATCGCACGCGACAGGCCGCAATGGGGCGGCTCCGCGCTACCGAACCGCCGCCCCCATGAACCGTCTCGCTGCCATCTTGCCCCCCAGCAACGTCGCTGTCGACGTCGAAGCCACCAGCAAGAAACGCGCCTTTGAGTTTGCAGGGCTGCTGTTCGAGAACCAGCACGCGATCGCCCGCGCAATGGTCACCGACAACCTGTTTGCGCGCGAGCGCCTGGGTTCCACCGGCCTCGGCCACGGCGTGGCCATTCCCCATGGCCGCATCAAGGGATTGAAGAACCCGCTGGCGGCGGCGATCCGGGTCCGCAACCCGATCCCGTTCGACGCGCCCGACGAAGAGCCAGTGGGCTTGCTGATCTTCTTGTTGGTTCCCGAGGCGGCGACCCAGCGGCACCTGGAAATCCTTTCCGAGATTGCTGAAATGCTGTCGGACCGCGAATTGCGCGAGCGCCTGAAAACCGAGGCCGACCCGGCCAAGGTGCACCAGCTGATCGCCAATTGGGTGCCGCTGAAATCGGCTGCGTAGCCGTCAACAGGCAGGCGCCTTGACCACGCAAGCCAAGGGCGCCGACGCCGCGTGAAACCCAGCGTCATCAGCGCCGAGGCGCTTTTCGAGGAACACCGCCGGTCGCTGCGCTGGGAATGGGTGGCAGGGCATGCCCATCCGGAACGCCGCATCGACGAGTTGGCGGTGCGCAACGCGCAGTCGGCGGCCGACTTGGTGGGCTACCTCAACTACATCCACCCATATCGGGTGCAGATCGTCGGCACGCGCGAGGTCGCGTACCTGACCGAATGCACGCCCGAGGTGACGCAGCGTCGCATCGCGCGCATCGTCACGCTCGAGCCGCCGGCGCTGATCGTCGCCGACGCTCAAGCCGCGCCGGAGCAACTGACCGCAATGTGCGACCGCTCCGACATCCCCCTGTTCGTCACCGCCGAGCCCGCCGGCCATGTGATCGACGTGGTGCGAGGCTACCTCGGCAACCATTTCGCCGAGCGCACCACGCGCCACGGCGTGTTCATGGACATCCTGGGCATGGGCGTGCTGCTGACGGGCGAGTCGGGCCTGGGCAAGAGCGAACTCGGCCTGGAGCTGATCTCGCGCGGCCACGGGCTCGTGGCGGACGACGCGGTCGATCTGTTTCGCGTCTCGCAGACCGCGCTCGAAGGCCGCTGCCCGGAGCTGCTGATGAACCTGCTCGAGGTGCGCGGCATCGGCCTGCTCGACATCAAGGCGATCTTCGGCGAGACCGCGGTGCGCCGAAAAATGCGTCTCAAGCTGATCGTGCACCTGGTGCGCAAAGACACGCTGGAGCGCGACTTCGAGCGCCTGCCTTACGAGCCGCTCTACGAAGAGATTCTCGACGTGTCGGTGCGCAAGGCGGTGATCGCGGTGGACGCCGGGCGCAACCTCGCGGTGCTGGTGGAAGCGGCGGTGCGCGCGACGATCCTGCAGCTGCGCGGCATCGACACCTACAAAGACTTCATCGAGCGCCAGCAGCAGGCGATGCTCAAGCTGTCTTGAATCGAGCCGCGCCGGGTTAGACGGTGCAGCGCGGTGCAGTGCGCTGCGCTGCGAATCGGCGGGCGCCTGCGTCGCTACTTCGTCTTGAACTCGCAAGCGACCTTGGTACACGCGGCGTAAAGCGCCAGCGCATGGTCCTGCAGCTCGAAGCCGCGCGACTGGGCGACAGCCTGCTGGCGTTTTTCGATTTCGGCGTCGAAGAATTCCTCGACGCGGCCGCAGTCCAGGCACACCAGATGGTCGTGGTGCTTGCCCTCGTTGAGCTCGAACACGGCCTTGCCCGTCTCGATGTGGGTGCGCGCCAGGATGCCCGCCTGCTCGAACTGCATCAACACGCGGTAGACGGTGGCCAGGCCGACGTCGGCGCCTTCGCCGAGCAGCAGCTTGTACACGTCTTCCGCGCTCAGGTGGCGCCGGCTGGTTTGCTGAAAAACCTCGAGCACCTTGATGCGAGGCAGCGTTGCCTTCAGACCGCTGTTCTTCAGTTCTTCGGCGCGCGTCATGAGGATGGGGGCCGCCCGGGCCGGACACTGGGACACTAGAATCGTCGCATCATATCGGCGCAGCGTCTCGTTGCCAGGGCGGCCACCGCCGGCACCGGCGCTCAAATCCATGGGACCTCTTTTGAAACACCGCCGCGGCGGGATGCGGTGGATGGCGCCGCGGGCCGCGTGCTGGTCCGTCTTGCCGGCGCTGATGCTGCTGGGTGGCTGCGAGTCGTTGCAGTCGTCCGACAACTTCCTCGGCGTGATCACACCGTACCGGGTGGAAGTGGTGCAGGGCAACGTGATCACGAGGGAGCTCGCGGCGCTCGTCAAGCCCGGCATGAGCCCGGCCCAGGTGCGCGACCTGCTGGGAACGCCGTTGCTGACCGACATCTTCCACGCCGAGCGCTGGGACTATGTGTTCACGATCGCGCGCCAGGGCGCGCAGCCGCAATTGCGCCGCGTCGTCGCGCTGTTCAAGGCTGACAAACTCGAGCGCCTGGATACCCAGGGCGAGCTGCCGAGCGAGCGCGAGTTCGTCGTGGCGATTGACACCTTCAAGACTTCGCGCGACGCCGCGCCGCTGGCGCTGAGCCCGCAGCAGCTCCAGGCCCTGCCCGTGCCGCCCAAGATGGCGCCGGCAGCCGCCGAGCCGGTGGGCCCGGTGCGCGCGTACCCGCCGCTCGAACCTCAGCCATGAGCCTGCCCGGCCGCCCGAAAGGCGAAGACCGCAGTGCGCAGCACGAAGGTACTCCAGTGAGCGCTCCCGCCCGGCCGTTCCGTGGGCCACGAAGGGGCCCTGACCGGGCCCTGGAGCGCGCCGTCCCGCTCGGCGGGACCGCGCGAAGCGCGAGGGTGCACCAGTGAGTTCGGCGCCGTTGCGCATCGCCGTGGCCGGCGCCTCCGGGCGCATGGGCCACAAGCTGCTCGAAGCGGTGGCCGGTGCCGACGACCTGGCGCTTGCAGGTGCGCTCGACATCGCCGGCGCACCGGGAATCGGCCAGGATTGCCTGGCGTTCCTCGGGCGACGCTGCGGCGTGGCGGTGAGCGCGGAGCCGCGCGCGGCGCTCGCCCAGGCCCAGGTGCTGATCGACTTCACGCGCCCCGAAGGAACGCTCGCGCACCTGGGCGTGTGCCGCGAACTCGGCGTCAAGGCGGTGATCGGCACGACCGGCTTCAGCACTGCGCAAAAGGCACAGATCGCCGAACACGCGAAACACATCGCGATCGTGATGGCGCCCAACATGAGCGTCGGCGTGAACGTGGTGCTGCGCCTGCTCGACGTGGCGGCGCGCGCGTTGCACCAAGGCTACGACATTGAAGTGATCGAGGCGCACCACCGCCACAAGGTCGACGCGCCCAGCGGCACCGCGCTGCAAATGGGCGAGACCGTGGCGCGCGCGCTCGGGCGCGAACTCGCCGACTGCGCGGTCTATGCGCGCGAAGGCGTGACCGGTGAGCGCGCTGCGTCGACGATCGGCTTTTCCAGCATCCGCGGCGGCGACATCGTCGGCGACCATACCGTCCTGTTCGCCGGGACCGGCGAGCGCATCGAAATCACGCACAAGGCGAGCAGCCGTGCAGGCTACGCGCAGGGCAGCCTGCGCGCCGCGCGCTTCCTCGCCGGGCGCGCGAGCGGCTTGTTCAGCATGCAAGACGTGTTGGGGTTGGCCTGATGCGCGCCGCTGTCGCACACGCCATCGCCGCCGCGCCGCACTGTGTGGCGGGTTCGACGCTCAAAGGGACGCTCAAAGGGATGCTCAAGGGGCTGAAATGACGGGTTTCGAGCACTTCTGGTCGCAAGGCGACCTCATCACGCGCGGCGTGGCCGTGATCCTGCTGGCGATGTCGATCAGCGCCTGGGTCGTGATCTTCTGGAAAGGCTGGCTGCTGCGCAGAATCAGCTCCGACATGGCGCGCGCGATCGCCGCGTTCTGGGCCGCGCCGACGCTGCCCGAAGCGCGCACTCAGCTCGTCAAGTTCGATCGCGAGGCGGTGGTCAGCCCGCTGCTCGCCGCGGCTTTGGCGCAAGCACCGAGCGGCACGCTGGAAAGCAAGGGCCATGTCGATTCACAACTCACGCGGCGCCTGCGCGACGCGCTGCACGGCGTGCTTGCGCAACTGCAGTTCGGCCAGGTGCTGCTCGCCTCGATCGGCAGCACGGCGCCCTTCATCGGCCTGTTCGGCACCGTCTGGGGCATCTACCACGCGCTGCTCAGCATTTCGGCGGCCGGCAGCATTACGATCGAGCGCGTTTCCGGGCCGGTGGGCGAGGCGCTGGTGATGACAGCGGCGGGCCTCGCGGTTGCGATCCCCGGCGTGCTGGCGTACAACATCTTCGGCAAGCGTGTCGCGGCGTGCGAAGCCGAGCTCGAAGGCTTTGCCCACGACCTGCGCGAAATGCTGGTGGATTCCGGCGAAGGACTGGCCGGCGAGAGCCTGGCGGGCGAGGCCACGAACGCCGCGGGTGCCGCGAGTGCTGCAAGTGCCGCGAGCGCCGCTGGCGCGGCGAGCGCCATCAGCGCCGCCAACTCCACCTCGACGGCGCAGGGCTGAGACCGTGGCCTTCGGACGGCTCGAGCGCAACGTCGGCCCGCAGCCGATGAGCGACATCAACATGACGCCGCTGATCGACGTGATGCTGGTGCTGCTCGTCATCTTCATGATTACCGCGCCGCTGATGAGCAGCAGCTTGAAGCTCGACCTGCCGAAATCCGACGCCGCCGCGCCGAGCGACAGCCCGCTCTACATCGCGGTCGCGCTGGATTTGCAAGGGCGCCTGTATTTCGGCGACGAGATGCTCGATCGCGCGGCGTTCACGCTGCGCGTCGGCGACGCGGCACGCAAGAACCCGCAGCTCGAAGTGCAGTTGCGCGCCGACAAGGGCGTGCCCTACGGCAGCGTGGCCGAGCTGATCGGCATCGTGCAGAAGGCCGGGCTGTCGCGCATCGGCTTCATCGCCGACCCGACGAACAGCACCGCGGCGCCGCCACGATGAGAACCCGCGAATCCGCATGAACCCCGACTTCAAGCCCGCGGAGATCGAAGCCGCCGCGCACGCCGCGTGGACCGCGGCCGACGCCTACCGCGTCACCGAAGACCCGAAGCGCCCGAAGTATTACGCGTGTTCGATGCTGCCCTACCCGAGCGGCAAACTGCACATGGGCCATGTGCGCAACTACACCATCAACGACATGCTCGCGCGCCAGTTGCGCATGCGCGGCATGAACGTGTTGATGCCGATGGGCTGGGACGCTTTCGGCCTGCCCGCCGAAAACGCCGCGATCAAGAACAAGGTGCCGCCAGCGCGCTGGACCTACGACAACATCGCGACGATGAAGTCGCAGATGCAGGCGATGGGCCTTGCCATCGACTGGAGCCGCGAAGTCGCGACCTGCGACCCCCGTTACTACAAGTGGAACCAGTGGTTGTTCCTGAAGATGCTGGAGGCCGGTGTCGCCGAGCGCCGCACCCAGGTCGTGAACTGGGACCCGGTCGATCAGACCGTGCTCGCCAATGAACAGGTGATCGACGGCCGCGGCTGGCGCTCCGGCGCGCCGGTCGAGAAGCGCGAGATTCCAGGCTACTACCTGAACATCACGAAGTACGCGGGCGAATTGCTCGACTCGGTGCAGCACAGCCTGCCCGGCTGGCCCGAGCGCGTGAAGCTGATGCAGGAAAACTGGATCGGCAAGAGCGAAGGCGTGCGCTTTGCATTTCCGCACCGCATCCGCGACGCCGCCGGCGCGCTCATCGGCGAAGGCCGGATGGATGTGTTCACGACGCGCGCCGACACGATCATGGGCGTGACGTTCTGCGCCGTCGCGCCGGAACATGCCCTGGCGCTGCACGCGGCGACGCAGCGCGCCGAGGTCGCCGCTTTCCTGGCCGAGTGCAAGGCCGGCGGCACGACAGAAGCAGAGCTAGCGACGCAGGAAAAGAAAGGCGTGCCCACCGGCTTGTTCGTCGAGCACCCGCTGACCGGGGAGCGAGTCGAGGTCTGGGTCGGCAACTATGTGCTGATGGCGTATGGCGACGGCGCCGTGATGGGCGTTCCGGCCCACGATGAACGCGACTTCGAATTCGCCAACAAGTACGGGATTGCGATCAAACA
>JANOLA010000078.1:0-6010 GCA_031419535.1 Burkholderiales bacterium
CGCCCGGTCTCGCGCAGGTGGATTGAGAAGCCGCAAGGCACGGCTCGGTCCCTTGCTTAGCATGCCCTGCGGCCAAGCTTCGAACCATGGTGCCCAGCAGTCCCCTTTCGCGAGCCTTATCGCTTTGGCCCCTGCCGCTCATGGCCGGGCTGCTGCCGGCGATCGGGGCGCTGGTGGCCTTGTTGATGTTCAAGGGCAACGATGGGTCGTTTTGCAACCCCTTCATCGACGACTGCGTCTCGATCAGCCGCATGGCGCGCAGCGGAGTGGCGAACCATGTATTTCGCGCCCTGGTGCTGCCCGGCGCCATGTTGCAGGCGCTGACGTGGCTCGCCGCCGCGCACGCCATCTCCGGCGCCGGGTGCGCGCGGCGCGAGGCGTTCCCGGTGGCGCTGCTCGGCGCTAGCGCTGGCGTCACCCTGGTGGTGTACGCCAGTTTTCTCGGCAGCGACGGCGAGGTCTATGGCTGGCTGCGCCACTGGGGCACCCTAATCTACTTCGGCGGCACCTACCTCACGATGCTGTTCTTCGCGCGGGCATTGCAGCGCCTGCTCCAAGCCCAGCGGCTCGCGCTGCCGCGCGGCCACGGCCGGATGATGCTCGCGCTGCTGGCGTTCATCGCCGCGCTCAGCCTGTGCCATGGGTTCGCGTCGGCCGGTGGCTTCGCCGATCTGGAGGACCGCATCGAGAACCTCACCGAATGGTGGGGCTCGCTGGCCCTGACGCTGAGCTTCGTGACGATGGCTTCACTGTGGTCGCGCTGGGGGATGGCTCTGACGATCAGCGTGATTCGCCCAACCTCGGCGAGCGAGGGCGCGATCCAGCTCGACACCCCCCGTACCGGCGCTGCACTCAGCGGCCTGGCGCAGTCGCCAGCACCCATGGCCCGGCCACACCCACCAGCACCGCGAAGAACAGCACGCCGAAAATCAGCCCCAGCGCCCAGAACCGGCCGCGCCCGATGAAACCGCTGCCGGCGTAGATCGGCGCGCAGCCAGTGGCATACGGCGAGATCACGCCCATCAGGCCCAGGCTGTAGATGCACAGCATCGCGAGCGGCACGCCCGGCACGCCGGGAAGCTCCTGGCCGATCGCCAGCACCACCGGCAGCACGGCCACCGCGTGGGAAGTGATGCTCGCGAACAGGTAGTGCGACCAGAAGAAGATCGCGACCAGCGCGAACATCGCGACGAGCGGGTCGACACCGGCCAGCGGCGCGGCCGCGGAGCGCGCCAGCCACTCGACGAAGCCGATGCGGCGCAGCCCGTCGGCGAGCGTCAGCACGAACGTGAAGTAGATCAACACGCCCCAGGCTTCGCGCTCGGCGAGCACGTCTTCCCAGGCGATCACGCGCAGCACCAGCATCAGCGAGATCACGACCAGCACCACGGTGGTGGGGTCAATGAAGCGCGAGCCCAGGCCAGGAACCGACACGTTCGGGTTGCTGCCGGTGATCCAGAGCGCAATCGCCGGTAGCACCAGCGCCGCCATCTTCCACTCCTTGCTCGAGGCCGGCCCCATCTTGCGCAGTTCCTCGGCGGCCCACTCGACGGTCTCGGGGCTGTCGCGGATTTCCGGAGGGTAGACCCAGTAGGCCAGCAGCGGCACCAGCGCGAGCAGCAGCAGCCCGGCGGGCGCGAAGCCGATGAAGAAGCCCCACCAGCCGATCTCGAAGCCGAACGTGCGCTGCGCCATCGCCACCGTGGTCGCGTTGGGAACGAGCGCGGTGACGAACATCGAACTCGTGACGGCTGTCGATGCGAACGCGGTCCACATCAGGTACGCGCCGATGCGCCGTGCGCTCGGGCCCG
This sequence comes from Burkholderiales bacterium, assembly GCA_031419535.1. Lineage (GTDB taxonomy): Bacteria > Pseudomonadota > Gammaproteobacteria > Burkholderiales > Burkholderiaceae_C > JAEMQF01. The sequence goes on from JANOLA010000078.1 coordinate 1,812, forward strand.
GCTCGGAGCCGTACAGCGCCGGGATCTGGCGCACGATCGGGTAGATCGTGCCGCCGCTGCGCGCCGTGTTCGACGGCGTTCCCGGTGCCAGCGCCAGGTCGGCGAGCGCGAGCGCGTAGCCCAGGCCGAGCGTGCGCCGGCCGAGCTTCTTCACGAGCAGCAGCGCGATGCGCCGGCCCAGGCCGCTTTGCCGATAGCCGAGCGCGAACAGGAAGGCGCCGAACGTCAGCCACACGGTCGGCTCGGCGAAGCCGCTCAGCGCCCAGCGGATCGAATTCGCCGCGTCGGCTTCCACATAACGCATCGCCCCGATGAAACTCACCGCGATCAACCCGACCGCCGCGTTAGGCAGCGGCGTCGCGACCATCGCGACGATGGCCGCGGCGAACACCGCGAAGTACTGCCACTGGTTCGGCAGCAGGCCGGCCGGGACGGGCAGCAGCGTCAGGACCAGCCCGACGCCGAGCGGCCAGATCACGCGCCAGCGCTGGTTCACGTTGCAGCTCCCGGGTTCGGGCTCGGGCCGGGGGCTGGAACGGCCGCGCCTGATGCAGATCGCCTTTCCAGAGGCGCATCTTCCCAATCGACCCACGGCACCGCATGCGCTGCGAGGTACGCGCTCACCGATTCACCGATCGTCGCGAAGAATCTCGCTTCGCCCAGGCTGGAGAACAGGCCGAAGCGTTTGAGCTTGTCCTTCACGGGGTCCTTCATCTCGGCAAAACACAGGTCGATGCCAGCCTCGCGCAAGGCCCGGTCGAGTTCGTCCAGCGCGTCGGCGGCGGTGACGTCCACACTCGTGATCGGCTCGGCGCCGACGACCAGCCAGCGCACCGGCGTGGGCGACGCCGCCACCGCTTCCAGCACACGCTCCCGGAACAACTCGGCGTTGGCGAAGAACAGCGGCGCGTCCCAGCGGAACAGCACCAGGCCCGGGATCAGGCGCGCCTGTGGATAGCGCTTGATGTCGTGGTAGCCCTTGACGCCGTCCACACGACCCAGCACCGCGAAATGCGGGCGCCAGCCGTCCCACAGGAACTCGATCACCGCGATCACGATGGCCAGGCCGATCCCAGGGATCGGGCCGAGGATCGCGACGCCGGCCAGGCAGCCGATCGACAACCAGAACTCCCAACGCTGGATGCGGTAGATGCGGCGCAGGTCGGCGACCTGGAACAAGGCGAGCGCCGAGGCAATCACCACGGCAGCGAGTGCCGCGCTGGGCAGGTTCGCGAGCAGGTTCGGCGCGAACACGATCAACGCCGCGACGCAGCAGGCACCGATCACTCCCGCGAGTTGGGTGCGGGCGCCCGCGGCTTCGGCGACCGGCGTGCGCGAACTGCTCGCGCTGACCGGAATGCCTTGAAAGAAACCTGCCGCGAGGTTGGCAGCGCCGAGCGCGACCATCTCCCGGTTGGCGTCCACAGGTGTCCCGCAACGGATGGCATAGCTGCGCGACAGCACGCTTGTGTCGGCAAACGCGACCAGCGCGACGGCGAATCCGCCGAGCAGCACCGGCAGCAGGTCCGCGCTCGTGATCGAGGGCCACACGAAGCCGGGCAGGCCCTGCGGCAGCGAGCCGAGCACGCGCACGCTCGAGCTCGCCGCGAGGTCCAGCGCAGCGGCGATCAGCGTGGCACCCACGATCGCGATCAACACGCCTGGAACACGCGGGCTGCGCTTGAAGAACAGAATCGCGGTCAGCGTTCCCGCACCGAGCGCGAATGCCGCGCCATTCGTCCGGCCGGCCGCAAGCGCTTCGACAAATCCGACCGAGATGCCCAGGATGCCTTCGCCATGCACCGAGAAGCCGAACAACGCGGGCAACTGACTGATCAGCACCGTCAGCGCAATGCCGTTCATGTAGCCATAGCGGATCGGCTTGGACAGCAGCTCGGTGACAAAGCCCAGCCGAGCGATCCCCGCCAGCACGCAGATGCCTCCCGACACCAGCGCCATCATGCCGGCCAACGCCATCGCGCGCTGCGGGTCGCCGGCAGACAAGGGCAGCACGACGCCGATGACCAATGCCACGAGCGACGAGTCCGGCCCCAACACGAGCACGCGGCTCGGGCCGAACAGGGCATACGCGAGCAGCGCGAAGATGGTCGCGTACAGGCCGCTGATCGCCGGCACGCCGCAGGCCACGGCGTAGGCAATTCCCACCGGCACGAGCACCGCGGTCAGCACCAGACCGGCCACAACGTCATGGCGCAACCATGAAGCCTGATAGTCGCGAAAGCTTTGCAGCCCCGCCAACCAGCGGGTCCAGGCACGCAACGTCAGTTCGATTTTTCCGGGCCGCACTTCAACTCCGGGTCGACCACCGGAGTGCATTTCTCGAATGCTTCGGCCTTGGTGGTGCCAGTGGCCGTTCGGTAGGGGGCAAAACACTCCTGGCTCTCACGATACAGCCTGCGCAACGTGGCGCAATCGGTGGCCGCGGGGACCGTCGGCCGCGGCGCGCTTCCTGCCGCTGCCGGGCCCGAGGCCGGCGCCCCGGCAGCGACTGCGCTGGCGCGCTGCTGCCGCGCCAGCGCCGCTCGCGCCTTGTCGCGCTCTGCGCGAGCCTGTGCCTCCTTGACCTGCTCAGCGCTGAGCTCGAACTCACGCGGATCGATCTTCCTCGCGGACTTCTTGTGTTGAGGCGGAACCACATCGGAAATGTGAGTGCGCCCCTCCTCGTCGACCCAGCGATAGATGTCGGCCGCGTACACCGCGGGGAACAGCACAAGGGCGCTGATGAGGACGGCGATCGCCGGAACCGGCGGGCTCGCGAGTCGGCAGGGCATGTTCAGAACTCGCGACCCAGCCGGCAGGCGCGGTCTATTGCCGCGCCACGCCTGCGCCGTCATGCCAAAAGCGAACCCCAGGCTGAAGACGCGTTCGATCCATCCCTTGCGGATGGCGGGAAAGCCCACGAAGTACACCGGCGCCACGAACGCCAGCGCATCCGCCTGCGCGACCTTCGCCTGCTGCTCGGCCACATCGCGCGGGGGGCCCAGTGCATGCAACTTGCGAACAAACTCTCGGTCGTCGCCCTTGCCGATCCAGCGCGTCACGAGCAACCTGCGCAGCGGATTGCGCGCACCCTCCAGCAGTGAGCGTTTGACGTGCATGTGCTCGAGCACGTCGTCGGGCACGCTGTCGTCGATCCAGTCCGGGCCATCGCGGTCGTGAAACACCGGATCGAAGCCGATCGCATGCAGGTCGACCACCTCGCTGATGTGCCCCGCATCGCGCAAGCCCGCGGTGAAACGCTCCAGAACCGCGTGACAGAACGACCGTGGGTTATGGTGCGCGTAGATGGTGAGAACTCTCATGTGCGGCCCCGCATCGCATGTGGCTTGCGCCTGTGCTCGTCCACGCGAGGCGGCTGCCGGTTCGGGAATGGTCTGCCCATCTCACGAGGCCGAGTTGATGCCGCTCAAAGGAACCGGGCGGACACTGCGTTGACGCAACGCAACGTGCAACGGCCCGCGACCCCCAGACTGGTGGACGCAATGCAACCGGAGACGACGATGCCCGCATCCCTGCTCGACGAACGCCTGCAAGTCAGCGCGCCCGATCCCGAACTCGAGACCTCGCCGATCGTCAGCGACGAAGACGAATTGGAGGTCGAGCCGAACGTGGTGCCCGGAGCCTGCCGCTTCAACGGCGTCGTCTTTCGCATCGGCGAGTCCGTGCTGAGCGGCAGCGATCTGTTGCGCTGCGAGGCAACGGGGGTCTGGGTCAACGAGGGCGAGGTCCGACCACGGCCGGGCGGCGGTTGAACGGCCCGCACCCGCACGTCACTCAACGACCGCGACCCACTATGAAACGCATCGTCCTGTTCCTGCTCACCAACCTCGCCGTCCTCGCGATGCTGAGCACCGCGGTGCGCCTGCTCGGCGTGGATCGCTTTCTGACGCAGGAAGGCCTGAACCTGCCGATGCTGCTCGTCTTCTCGGCGGTCGTCGGCTTCAGCGGTTCGATCATTTCACTGCTGATTTCCAAACCGATGGCGAAGTGGTCCACCGGTGCGCGTGTCATCACCGCGCCGGCCAGCGCCGACGAAGCGTGGTTGGTGCAGACCGTGGCGATGCTGTCGAGCCGCGCCGGGATTGCGACGCCTGAAGTGGCCGTCTACGTAGGCGCTCCGAACGCCTTCGCCACCGGGGCATTCAAGAACAGCGCGCTGGTCGCGGTGTCGAGCGGGC
>JANOLA010000079.1:0-1669 GCA_031419535.1 Burkholderiales bacterium
CGAACGCCGCCGCGCGGCCTGCGTTGGGGGCGCTCGGCAAGCCGTGGATCCCGGCGTCCGCCGGGATGACGGACTCTGGCCTGTCATCCCGGCGCACGCCGGGATCCACCGGCCCCGCACCCAACGGCTTCAAACAGCGCATCACAACTGCCCCAGCCTGGCGAGCATCTGGTCGGCCGTCTGGATCGCCTTCGAGTTCAGCTCGTAAGCACGCTGCGTCTGGATCATCGCCACCAGCTCTTCAACGACGTTGACGTTCGACGTCTCCACCGCGCCTTGCTGCAACGAGCCCAGGCCGTTCTGACCGGGTGCGCCGGCGCTCGGGCTGCCCGACGCGGCGGTTTCGCTGAACAGGTTCTGCCCTTTCGGCTCCAGGCCGGCCGGGTTGACGAAGTTCGCGAGCTGCAACTGGCCGATGCTTTGCGGCGCCGTCTGGCCGGCCAGGCTGGCGGTGACGGTGCCGTCGGCGCCGATCGTCACGTTTTGCGCAGCAGGCGGAATCGTGATGCCGGGCTGCACCGTGAAGCCGTTGTTGGTAACGAGCTGGCCCTGCGCGCTCACCTGGAACGAGCCGTCGCGCGTGTAGGCCGTGGTGCCGTCGGGCATCTGCACTTCGAAGAAGCCGCTGCCGCGGATCGCCACATCGAGCGGGTTCGCGCTTTGCAGCAGGTTGCCCTGGCCGAAGTTGCGCGACGTGGCGACCGCGCGTGTGCCCAGGCCGACCTGCAAGCCGGTCGGAAGCGTCGTCTGCTCCGAGCTGTTAGCCCCCGCCTGGCGCAGGTTCTGGTACATCAGGTCTTCGAACACGGCGTGCGAGCGTTTGAAGCCGTTGGTCGCGACGTTCGCGAGGTTGTGCGTGATCGTGTCCAGCTGGGTCTGCTGGGCCTCCATGCCGGTCTTGGCGATCCACAGTGAACGCATCATGGTGGGGGTGCTCCTCAGCCCAGGGACAACAACTTGCCAGCCGCGTTGGCGTCGGCCTGCGCGGTCTGGATCAACTTCATCTGCGCCTCGAACTGGCGCGCGGCGCCGATCATCGAGACCATCGCTTCGACCGGGTTCACGTTCGAGCCTTCAAGTGCGCCGTCTTGCAACCGGGCGGTCGTGTCGGCGCTCAGCTCGCCTTCCTCGGCACGGAACAGGCCGTCGTCGCCGCGTTGCAGCGGCGCTTCGGGCGTGACCAGTTTGAGCCTGCCCACCGAGCTGCTGACGCCCGCCGCATTGCGCGCGCTCACCGTGCCGTCGGCGGCGATGCTGATCGCGCTGTTCGCCGGCACCTGGATCGGCCCACCGTCGCCGAGTGCGGGCAGGCCGCTGCGCGTGGTGAGCGTGCCGTCGGCAGACACATCGAGCGAGCCGCCGCGGGTGTAGGCCTCGGTGCCGTCGAGCGACTGCAGCGCGAGCCAGGCGTTGCCGCGCAGCGCCACGTCGAGGTTGCGGCCGGTGGCGGTCACCACACCCGGCGTGGCGTCGTAGCCGGGCGTCGATTCGAGCGCGTAGACGCGCGTGCTCGCACCGCTGCCTTGCACCGGCACCGAGCGAAACGCGTGCAGCTCGGCGCGAAAGCCCACCGTCGACACATTCGCCAGGTTGTTGGCGAGCACGTCCTGGCGCTGCATCGTCGCTTTCGCGCCCGACATCGACAGGTAGATCATTCGGTCCATCGCGG
>JANOLA010000080.1:0-3525 GCA_031419535.1 Burkholderiales bacterium
GCGGCATGGACATCGGCACCGCCAAGCCCAGCGCCGCGCAGCGCGCAGCGGTGCCGCACCACCTGATCGACGTCATCGAGCCGAGCCAGAGTTACTCGGCGGCACGCTTCGTCGCCGATTCGCGGCGCGCCATCGCCGACATCAACGCACGCGGCCGGATCGCGCTGCTTGTCGGCGGCACGATGCTCTACTTCAAGGCGCTGCTGCATGGCCTGGACGCCCTGCCAGGCGCCGACCCTGAGCTGCGCGCTCGGCTCGACGCGCAGGCGACGGCGTTAGGCTGGCCGGCGTTGCACGCCGAACTCGCGCACGTCGATCCGCTCACGGCGGCGCGGCTCGCGCCGAACGACGCGCAGCGCATCCAGCGTGCGCTCGAAGTGTTCCACCTCAGCGGCAAGCCGATGTCGGCGCTGCACGGCAACACCACCCAAGCCCCGTTTGCCGCGCCGCTGATCGCGCTCGAGCCACTCGATCGGGCGTGGCTGCACGCACGCATCGCCGCGCGCTTTCACGCCATGCTGGCGGCCGGCCTGGTCGACGAAGTTCGTGGCCTGCGCGCGCGCGGCGACCTGCACGCCGCAGTGCCGGCGATGCGCTGCGTCGGCTACCGGCAGGCGTGGGAAGCGCTGGAGCGCGGCGACCTCGCGCCGCTTCCCGAACGCGCCATCGCCGCGACGCGCCAGCTCGCGAAACGCCAGATGACGTGGCTGCGTTCGATGCCGGCGCGCATCGGCATCGCTTGCGACGCGCCCGATGCGTTGCAGCGCACGATCACCGCCGCGCGTTTGTTGACCAACCGCGAAACGAGCGCCTGAACCGAGCCGACCCCCTCGATCGGAGGGTGGATTGACCCTCGCCGAATCGTTACTCTTGGCACAGACCGACGCAGATCGGAGCCAGGCCAGTAGCGAGTTTCCAAGGGGGATTCATGCACGCATACGCAAAGTCACTGCTCGCCATCTGCGCCGGGCTGATCGCCACGGCAGTGTCCGCGGATGACGATCACAAATCATTCGCCGAACTCGGCGCGAAACCGCCCTCCTTGCAATCGTTCAATTTCTCGGACGGGTCCAAAGACGACGGGGGCAAGAGCTGGCAGTCGCAGTCGATTCCGAAACTCGACACGAAGCACGGCGCGAGTTGGTCGCACGGCGTTCCGACATACGGCAAATCCGGCTACGACTGGCAGAACTATGAGAACTGCTCGCCGATTCCCGAGCCTTCGACCTACGCGATGATGGCGCTCGGCCTGCTCGGCGTTGGTTTTTACGCGCGCCGCCGCAAAGCAGGTTGAGCCCATCCCTCGACGCCGGCACTGCGCGGCGCTGAATCGGCACCTCTGAGAACCCCCAGGGACGGGCTGCGCGCAGCCCGCCGGCGCATGGTTCAATCGCGGCGATGAATTCGCCGCGTCCCGCGCTGCCCACTCAGCCCGCTCCGCCCGTCCTGCATGTTCGCGGCCTGGCCAAGCGCTACGCCGGGAGTCTGGTGTTCGCGGGCGTTGACCTGGACGTCGCGGCTGGCGAGTTCGTCGCGATCGTCGGTGAGTCGGGTGTCGGCAAGTCGACGCTGCTCAATTGCATCGCGGGCCTGGACAGCGTGGACACCGGCACGGTGCACATCGACGGCCAGGCGATGCATCAATTGCCCGAGGCAGAGCAAGCCCTGCTGCGGCGCCGCCTGCTGGGCTTCGTGTTCCAGGCGTTCCACGTGCTGCCCTACCTGAGCGTGGCACGCAACGTTGCGCTGCCGCTGCTGCTGCTCGGGCGCGACGAGCCGCAGCGCATCGAGCGCCTGCTCGGCGCGGTTGGGCTGCAAGGCTTGGGCGCGCGGCTTCCGCAAACGCTTTCGGGCGGCGAATTGCAGCGCGTCGCGATCGCGCGTGCGCTGGCGCACTCGCCCAAGCTGATCCTGGCGGACGAACCCACCGGCAACCTCGACCCGGCAACCGCGCAACGCGTACTCGAAACGTTTCGCGAGCAGGTCCATCTGGGCGGCGCGGCGTGTGTGCTGGTCACGCATTCACCGGCCGCTGCCGCGTTCGCGGACCGGGTGCTGGTGCTCGGCGCGAACGGCTTGCGGGTTCGCCCCTGACCCATGCTGCGCTGGCTCATCGAGCTGTCCTGGCCCGAGGTGCGGCACCACGCCTGGCGCCATCTGGCCGCGTGGTTCGCCGTCGTGCTTGGCGTGGCGCTGGCGTTCGCGGTGCACTTGATCAATCAGTCGGCGCTCGGCGAATTCAGCGCCGCGGTGCGCAGCGTCAACGGCCAGCCCGATTTCGAACTGCGCGAAGCGCATCGTAGTTTCGGCGGCGGATTCGACGAGGCGATCTACGCCCGCGTCGCGGCGCACCCCGGCGTGCTTGTCGCGAGCCCGGTGCTCGAGATCGAGACCTATGCGCTCGGCGCCGACGGACGCCGGACCGCGCTGCGCGTGATCGGGTTGGATGCTTTGGTCGCCGCGTCGATATCGCCGCAACTCATGCCGCAGCTCGTGCCGCGGCCGGCTGCCGCGGCCATCGCGGCCGACCGCCTGGCGCTGCTCGACCCGGGTGCGGTTTTTCTGAATCCGGCGGCGACCTTGAAGCTCGGGTCATCGGGCCTGTTTCGTTTCGGCAGCGGCGCGGGCACGGTGGAGCTCGACGTGAAAGGCAGCGTCGCGGCGCCGGGGCCGCCGCTCGCGGTGCTCGACATCGCCGGCGCGCAAGCCGCCTTCGGCATGCTCGGTCGCATCAGCCGCATCGACGTGCGCCTCGCGCCCGGCGCGCGGCCGGAGGCGGTGCTGCGCGAGCTGGCGTTGCCGAGCTCGCTGCGCGCCGCCGCGCCGGACGAAGCGGCGCTGCGCGTCTCGAATCTGTCGCGCGCCTACCGCGTGAACTTGACGGTGCTCTCGCTGGTGGCGCTGTTCACCGGCGCATTCCTCGTCTATTCGATCCTGTCGCTCTCGGTCGCGCAGCGCACGCCCCAGCTCGCGCTGCTGGGCGTGCTCGGCCTTGGGGCGCGGGAGCGGCTGCGCCTGGTGCTGGCCGAGTCGGCCGTGCTCGGCGTCGCCGGCAGCGTGGCGGGGATCGCGCTGGGCTTCGGCCTGGCCGCGCTTGCGCTGCGGCTGCTCGCGGGTGACCTGGGCGGCGGCTACTTTCCCGGCATCACCCCGCAGTTGCACGCCGCAGGCGCGGCGGCGCCGGTCTATGCCCTGCTCGGTCGTGCCGCGGCGCTGGCCGGTGGCTGGTTTCCGGCGCGCGCGGCAGAGCGCATCGCGCCGGCGCAAGCGCTGAAAGGGCTGGTCGTGGCGCGCGCTGTCCACTCATCGGCGCGTTGGGCCGCCGGCGCGATGCTCGGCGCGGCCGCTTTGCTGCTGGCGCCGCCGTGGTTCGGCCTGCCGTTGGCCGCCTACGCGGCGGTGGCGCTGCTGCTGATCGGCGGGATCGCGGTGGTCCCGAGTGTTGTGGCAGGGGTGCTTCGCGCTGCCGGCACGCCGCGTGGGCCGTTGATGCTGCTGGCGCTGGAGCGCACCCGGCAACAGCGC
>JANOLA010000081.1:0-5550 GCA_031419535.1 Burkholderiales bacterium
TGGGCTGTCACCCGACCTGGCGCAGCAACTCGACGCGGCGTTCGTCAACACCGCCGATTGGATGCGCAACCGGGCGCAAGCATAGGCCGATCGCACGGGCGTGCGCCGCGGGCAATCAGATCGCTTGACTGTCCATCACAAGGTAGTCGGCCGCAACAGCACCAGCAGTGCGCCATGGCCGCCGTCCGCGGCGCGCGCCTGAACGAAGGCGAGAACGTCAAGGCGCTGCACGAGCCAACCCTTGACCTTCGACTTCAGCACGCTTTGGCGCCCGGGCGAGCCGTTGCCCTTGCCATGCACGATGCGCACGCAGCGCCAGCCGGTGCGCGCCGCCTCGCGCAGGAAGATCTGCAACTGCTCGCGCGCTTCGTCGCGGCGTAAGCCGTGCAAGTCGAGCTGCGCTTGCGTGACCCACACACCGCGGCGCAGCTTGCGCAACACATCGGGGCCGACGCCGCGGCGCCGGAACGACAGTTCGGCGTCGGTTTCGAGCAGCCAGGCGGCGTCGAAGTCGTCGGACAGCGACTCTTCGAGAACCCGGGCTTCGTCCCTCAGCCGCTGGCGCGGCACGGGCGCCGGACGCGCGCGCGTGGGCGGTGCCGCTGCACCCTTGCGCAAGGGCAGCACCGGGCCGACGCTCACGGCGAACAGATTGCGCTCGTGCAGCTCTCGCGCCTTGCGCTGACGCTCGACCGTGGCCGCCGCCTCGGCCTCGCGGCGCGCGACAAACATGGTGCGCGCAAGGGTTGCCAGCTCGCCGAAATCCCTCACCTTGAGCGCCCGCTTGATCACAACAGCCCCCGTTCGGCCAGGGACACCACGTCCGACTGGCCGACCACCAGATGGTCGAGCACCCGCACGTCGATCAACGCGAGCGCCGATTTCAATGTCTGCGTCAAAAACTCGTCAGCCCGCGAAGGTTCGGCCGTGCCGGAAGGGTGGTTGTGCGCCAGGATCACGGCGGCCGCCTGATGTTCGAGCGCGCGCTTCACCACTTCGCGCGGATAGACGCTGGTCTGCGTCAGCGTGCCGCGAAACATTTCCTCGAGCACGATCAGGCGGTTTTGCGCGTCGAGAAACAGCACCGCGAACACCTCGTGCTCGCGGCCCGCGAGCTGCAGGCGCAGGTAGTCTTTCACCTTGGCTGGCGACTCGAACAACGTTCGTTCGACGAAATCTTGCTTCAGCGAGCGCCGCGCCAGCTCCAGCACGGCGGCGAGCTCGGCGCGCTTGGCGGGCCCGAGGCCTTTGATGCGTTTCAGCTCCTGAGGGTCGGCACGCAGCAGCGGCGCGATGCCGCCGAAAGCGTCGAGCAACTGCTGCGCCAGTTGCAGCACCGACACGCCGGGCAGCCCGGTGCGCAGCAGCAGCGCCAGCAGTTCGGTGTCTGCCAACGCTGCCGGCCCGAGCGCGAGCATCTTTTCGCGCGGCCGGGTCGACGCGGGCAAGTCCTTGAGCGGCATGGTGGGCGTTTCCGTGGTGACGTGCCGAGGCGGCAGGCCCACGCATCGGGCCGAGGGTGGCAACAGCGTTGCCCTAAACTCGGCGCCAGTCTAGCGAATGCCGCAACCCCTTGATCGATACCGCCACCCAGCCCGTCACCCGCGATTCGTTTCTGACGCTGCACTACCGGCTGTGCGGCCCGGACGGCGCGGCGTTTCTCGATACCTTCGGCGCACAGCCCGCGACCTTGTCGCTCGGGCGCGGCGAACTCACGCCGGCGATCGAGGCGTGTCTGATCGGCCTGTCGCAAGGCCAGCGTGCGCGCTTCGAGCTCGAACCCGGCGTGGCGTTCGGCGAGCGCAACCCGCAACTGCTGCAGCACGTGTCGCGCGAGGTGTTGGCGAAATTCGGCGAACCCGACGAAGACTTTTGTGTCGGCGACGTGGTGCGCTTCCCCACGCCGGGTGGCGCCGCCAGCTATGCCGGTGTGGTGCGCGAGCTCGGCGAACAGTCGCTGCTGTTCGACTTCAATCACCCATTGGCCGGGCGTGCGGTGAGCTTTGAAGTGCAACTGATCGGCGTGCTGTGATGAAACCCAAGCTGGAAGAAGTGGTTCTCGCCGAGCCGCGCGGCTTTTGCGCCGGGGTCGACCGCGCGATCGAAATCGTCGAACGCGCGTTGAAGAAGTTCGGCGCACCGATCTACGTGCGCCACGAGATCGTTCACAACACCTACGTCGTGGACGATTTGAAAGCCAAGGGCGCGATATTCATCGAAGACCTCGCCGACGTTCCGCCCGGCGCGACGCTGGTGTTCAGCGCGCACGGCGTGAGCCAGGCGGTGCGCCTTGAAGCGAAGCAGCGCGGTTTCCAGGTGTTCGACGCCACCTGCCCGCTCGTGACCAAGGTGCACGTCGAGGTGGCCAAGCTGCACCGCGAAGGCTACGACTTCATCATGATCGGCCACAAGGGCCACCCGGAAGTCGAGGGCACGATGGGCCAGTTGAACGAAGGCATTTATCTCGTCGAAGACGTGGAAGGTGTGGCCAGCGTCGAGGTGAAACAGAGCGAGCGGCTCGCCGTGGTGACGCAGACCACGCTGTCGGTCGACGACGCGGCGGAAATCCTCGCCGCGGTGAAGCGGCGCTTTCCCACGGTGCGCGAGCCGAAGCAGCAAGACATCTGCTACGCCACGCAAAACCGCCAGGACGCCGTGAAAGTGCTGGCGCGCGAGGTCGACATCGTCATCGTCGTTGGCAGCCCCACGAGCTCGAACAGCAACCGTCTGCGCGAACTGGCGCAGCGCCTGGGTACGCCGGCCTACATGGTGGACGCGCCCTCCGATCTGAAACTCGAATGGTTCGACGGCAAACGCGCGGTCGGCTTGACGGCGGGCGCATCGGCGCCGGACATTCTGGTGCAGCAGGTCATCGCGCAGCTTCGTGCGCTTGGCGTCATGTCAGTGCGCAAATTGAAAGGGGTGCAGGAGACGGTGCATTTCCCGCTGCCAATGGGGCTGGGGGACAAGTCGATGGCCCAGGGCGGGTAGCTCACCGTCGATTCGCTTCTGTTGTCGCCACCCGGCATCCCGCCCGCGCTGCGGGGAGGGTGCCTGCCTACAATTCGCCGCTCCGCAATCCTCACACCCGCGGCAGGCTCACGCCGCCGCCGACCCATGCTCGACATCAACCTGCTGCGCAAGGACCTGGCCAATGCCACCGACGCGCTCGCGAAGCGCGAGTCGCCGCAACCGTTTCTCGACGTTGCACGCTTCAGCGCGCTCGAGGCCGAACGCAAGGCGATCCAGATCCGTACCGAAGACTTGCAGGCACGCCGCAAGAGCCTGTCCAAGCAGATCGGCATGCTCAAGGCGAAGGGGCAGAACGGCGCCGAGTCGATGGCCGAGTCGATGGCCGAATTGATGGCCGAAGTGAGTGGCCTGGCCGACGAGTTGCAAGCATCGAGTGCGCGCCTGGAAGCGATCCAGACCGAGCTCACCACGCTGCTGATGGGTGTGCCGAACCTGCCGCACGCCAGCGTGCCGGTGGGCGCCGGCGAGGCCCAGAACGTGGAAGTGCGGCGCTGGGGCACGGTGCCCGCGTTCGCCTTCACCCCGAAAGACCATGTCGACCTCGGCGCGCCGCTCGGCCTGGACGCCGACCTGGGCGCCAAGCTTTCGGGGTCGCGCTTCACGTTCCTGCGCGGCCCGGTGGCACGCCTGCACCGTGCGCTGGCACAATTCATGCTCGACGTGCAGACGCAAGAGCACGGCTACACCGAGTGCTACACGCCCTACATCGTGAACCGCGAGATCCTCGAAGGCACGAGCCAGTTGCCGAAGTTCAAGGACCAGATGTTCTGGGTGTACCGAGGCGAAGAGCAGGGCGGCGAAGCCGCCGCGGCGGCGGACGAGCAGTACCTGATCTCCACCAGCGAAATCCCGCTGACGAACACGGTTCGTGACAGCGTGCTGGCCGAGAGCGCGTTGCCGATCAAGCTCACCGCGCACAGCCCGTGCTTTCGCAGCGAAGCCGGCAGCGCCGGGCGCGACACGCGCGGCATGATCCGCCAGCACCAGTTCGACAAGGTCGAGATGGTGCAGATCGTGCACCCTGACCGGAGCTACGAAGCGCTGGAAGAGATGACCCGGCACGCCGAGGCGATTCTGCAAAAGCTCGGGCTCGCGTACCGCGTGGTCGCGCTTTGCACCGGCGACCTGGGTTTCGCCTCGACCAAGACCTACGACCTGGAAGTCTGGTTGCCGGCGCAGAACGCCTACCGCGAGATCAGTTCATGCTCGAACTGCGAGGCATTTCAAGCGCGGCGCATGCAGGCACGCTTCAAGAATGCACAAGGCCGCAACGAGCTGGTGCACACGCTCAACGGCTCCGGGCTCGCCGTCGGGCGCACGCTCGTCGCGGTGCTCGAGAACTGCCAGAACGCCGATGGCTCGATCGCGATTCCACCCGCGCTGCGGCCCTATCTCGGTGGCATGGAGGTGCTGCGGCCATGACGCCCGCCGAGCATTCGACGCAACTGCTGGAGGCTTACGACCAGGCCCAGCGCATCGCATTGCCCACGGCGGGGGACGCTGGCTTCGACCTCGCGCGCGGCTACGAGGTCGCGGCGGCCATCCGCACGTTGCGCAGCGCGCGCGGCGAGCGCCAGGTAGGCTACAAGATTGGCTTCACCAACCGCACCATCTGGCCGCGCTACGGCGTGTTCGGTCCGATCTGGGGGCCGGTGTGGAACACGACGACCACGCTGTTGGACACAGCGCAAGCCGAGGTCTCGCTCAAAGGCCTGGTGCAGCCGCGTCTCGAGCCCGAAATCGCGTTCGGCTTCGCGAAGCCGCCGCGCGCCGGAATGAGCGAGGCGGAACTCGCCGGCTGCATCGACTGGGTCGCGCACAGTTTTGAGATCGTGCACACGCATTTCGACGACTGGCGCTTCCAGGCGGCCGACACGGTGGCCGACTTCGCGCTGCACGGCAAGCTGCTCGTCGGCCCGCGGATCGCATTGAGCTGCTTTGCGACGCTCGGCGCCGACCTTGCCGGGCTCAACGTGCAGCTGCATCGCGATGGCCAACGGGTCGACGAAGGGCACGGCACGAACGTGCTCGATGGCCCGCTGAGCGCGCTGCGCATCTGGGTCGACGCGATGCTCTCGCAAGCGCATGGCTGGGGCATCGAAGCCGGCCACATCGTCACCACAGGCACGATCACCGATGCCGCACCGCTGCTGCCGGGTCAGCGCTGGACGACGCAGCTGAGCGACCCTCGGCTCCCGGGACTGACGCTGACGACGCGGCACTGACGCCACCTTGAGCGCAGGCGCGCTGCGCTAGAATCCGCCCCCTGGCCGAGCGGCCCGCCAGGCACCAAGCACACAGGAGAGGTGGCAGAGTGGTCGAATGTACCTGACTCGAAATCAGGCGTACGGTATCCCCGTACCGTGGGTTCGAATCCCACCCTCTCCGCCATTCACGCATCTTTACGAGCGAGCCACCCTGCGGACACGCGTCGCGACGACCATGTCGACAAGGGCAATCGGCCCGACTCGATGAGGAAACTGGCGATGAACACTCTGCAATCGACTGACGTTCGCA
>JANOLA010000082.1:0-2487 GCA_031419535.1 Burkholderiales bacterium
CACCACGCCGAAGGTGCCGGCGATGAACGAGCCGATCGCCGCGATGCCCAGTGCCGGCCCGGCGCGGCCTTGCAGCGCCATCTGGTGGCCATCGAGACACGTCACGACCGAGGCCGATTCGCCGGGCGTGTTGATCAGCACCGATGTGATCGTGCCACCATACATCGTTCCCGCGTACAGCGCGGCGAGCATGATGATCCCGGAGGTCGGGTTCATGCCGAATGTGAGCGGCAACAGCAGCGCCACGCCCGAGGGCGGGCCCACACCCGGCAGCGCGCCGATCAGAATGCCCAGCGTCACGCCGGCCGCCGCCATCAGCAGGTTGAACGGCGTGAGCGCGACCGAGAAGCCGAGCGCGAGGTTGCCGAGGAAATCCATCGCTGTAGAAGCGGTTCAGAAGCCGAACACGCTCACCGGCATCGGCACTTTCAGCCAACGCGTGAAGACCAGAAAGTTCATGCCGGCCACGGCGATTGCCACGGCGATGGCGGTGGTCCATGGCGTGCGGTCGAGGAAGCGCATCAGCGCGAGAAGGAAAACGAAGGTTCCGATCACCATGCCCAGCACATTGAGCAAGGCGACGAACGCGGCCGTCGCGCCGAGCACGACGATCAGGCGCTTGCGCCCCACGCCGCGCGGAAGCCACGCCTCACCTGGCTCGCGCGTGCGCAGGGCACCGATGAGCAGCATTGCGGCGAGCACGGCCATCACCCCACCCAGCCAGACGGGCAGGAACGCCGGCCCCGGGCCGTTGGCGCCCCAGTAAGCGTAGTGTTTGAGGGCGCCCACGCTGAACGCCACGGCCAGCGCAAGCAGGGCCGCGCCGGCGACGGTGTCAGCGCGGCGCATGGCGAGAGGCGCTCAGAGCAACCCGACGCTTGCGCGCGGCCTCGACCAAGGCGGCCGCTTCACTTCTTCAAGCCGCCGAGCGCGCTGAGTGCGCTCTCATAGTCGCCGGTGATGCCGTCGAGGTACTTGTTCGCCTCTTCACCGGTCCACGCCGTGGGCGTGAGCAGGTTGCGCTTGATGTAATCGTCTTGCCACTTCTTGGTCTGCGTCACTTTTGTCAGCGTCGCCTGCCACCAGGCCACGGCCTCGGGCGTCATGCCCGCGGGCCCGACCACGCCGCGCATCTGCTCCCAGTAGAACTTGAAGCCCTTCTCGGCGAACGTGGGAACGTCGGGCGCATCGGCGACGCGCTTGCGCGCCGCCACGGCCAGGTTCTTCGCCTTGCCGGCTTCCACCTGGGCCGAAATTTCGTTCGGGTTCATGATGCCGGCGTCGATGTGGCCGCCCATCAGTGCCGCCGTCGCTTCGCCGCCCGAATTGAACGGCACGTACTTCAGCTTGATGCCCGCCGCCTGCTCGAACAGGTGGGAGAAGATGTGGTCCTCGTTGAGCGTGCCGGTGCCGCCCACCGTCAGCGTGCCCGGCTTGGCGCGCGCCGCGGCGACGAAGTCTTCCACCGTTTTGAACGGAGATTCGCTGCGCACCGAGAGCATCAACTCGTCGATCGCCACGATCATCAGCAGCGTCATCGCGTCGCGGTGGTTGCCGGGCAGGCGCCCCTGCAGCTTGCCCGAGACGATCATCGGCGTGGCGCCGCCCACGACGTGCGAGTCACCCTTCTTGCCGATCAGGTACATGTAGCCGACCGTGCCGCTGCCGCCGGTGCGGTTGTTGACGTTCAGCGACACGGGCGACCACTTGTTCTCGTCCATGATGCCGGTGATCATTCGCATCAGGTTGTCGGTGCCTCCGCCCGGCGCGAAGGGCACGACGACTTCGATGTTCTTCGAGGGGTAGGCGGTCTGCGCTAACGCCGCGCTGGCGGATGAGACGAGCACAGCGATCGAACCCAGACATGCGGCAACGTGACGTGCTGAGACCATGCGCACTGAGACCATGGGACGGCCCTCCTTCATTCAAGACATTCGTGAACATTCGTGCTCGGGCAACGCGGCGCGTGCCGAGCGTGCATACCTGCGATTCACTCTAGCACGCAGGTGCGGGTGCTACGATCCTCGGCAACCCTCACGCCACTGCGCGAACCGCGCGCATCCCCTCGTGGAAAACACCCATCCTGGCACCGACGCCCCCGCCACCGAACACGTGCTCGTTTCACGCGATGGCCCGGTGCTGACACTCACCTTCAACCGTCCGCAGGCACGCAATGCGATGACCTGGGCCATGTACGAACGCCTGTACCAGGCCTGCGAGGAAGTCGACTCTGATGAGTCGATCCGCGTGCTCGTGCTCAAGGGGGCCGGCGGCAAGGCTTTCGTCGCCGGTACCGACATCGCCCAGTTCGCGCAGTTCAAGGGTGGCGAGGACGGCTTGCGCTATGAGCGCGATGCCGGCCGCTACCTGGGGCGGATCGGGCGCGTCGGCAAGCCCGTCATTGCGCAGATCCAGGGCTCGGCGGTGGGCGGTGGTTTTGGCATCGCGGCCTGCGCCGACGTGCGGATCGCCACACCCGACGCGAAA
>JANOLA010000083.1:0-2969 GCA_031419535.1 Burkholderiales bacterium
GCCTTGCCGGCGACTTGATCTCGGGCCGAATCTCGATTCGTGTCGAGGCGACCGCCGACGCCGCTTCGCGCGCCCTGAACGCCGCGTTCGAGCTTGAGGGTGACGCGCAAGTGGGAAAGCTCAGCCTCGCCAGCGCGCTGGGCACGATGCTCGCGCAGGTGAGCTGGTCGCCCGGCCGCGCCCTGCTCGTCACGCCGCAAGAGCGCAGCGCGTACACCGACCTGGACAGCCTCACCGAAAAGCTGCTCGGCGAGAGCGTGCCCGTGGGCGCCCTCTTCGACTGGCTGCGCGGCCGCCCCTGGCCCGCGGTTGAAAGCCGGGTCAACGCCGCACCGGCCGAGCCGGGCTTTCGGCAACTGGGCTGGCAGGTCAATCTGGCGAGTTTCGACGATGCCCTGGTCTCGGCAACTCGTGAACGCGCGCCGGTCGTGACGGTGCGCGCCAAGCTGGACCGAAACTGACTCAATGGCACTGCGCGCCCTTTACGAAGTAGCCGCGCCGGCCAAGGTCAATCTGTTCCTGCACGTGGTCGGGCGGCGCTCCGATGGCTACCACCTGCTGCAGTCGATCTTCGTGCTGATCGACTGGCAGGACACGCTGCATTTCGAATTGCGCGACGACGCTCGCCTCACCCGCCACGACCTGGGCGCCGCACTTCCCGGTGACGACCTGTGCCTGCGCGCCGCGAAGGCGCTGCAACAGCAAAGCGGCGTTCAATGCGGCGCCGATATCTCGATCGACAAGCGCGTGCCCTGGGGCGCCGGCCTCGGCGGGGGCAGCTCAAACGCCGCATCGGTGCTGCTCGCGCTGAACCGGTTGTGGGGCTTGAATTGGCCGCTGTCGAGACTGCTGAGCCTGGGCTTGACGCTCGGCGCCGACGTGCCCTTCTTTTTGGCCGGCGAAAACGCCTTCGTCGAAGGCGTCGGCGAGCAGCTCACCCCGGTGGACGTGCCGCCGCAGTGGCTGGCCGTGATCAAGCCGCGAACGAGCCTGGCGACGCAGGCCGTGTTCGCCAGTCCACGGGTGATTCGCGATACCGAGGCTGTTATAGTCACCGGCTTTTCTGGGAGAGCCTCGTCAGGCATGCAATCCCCGCCCGGCTTGGATGCGGGAACATCGGGAATTGCCGGTCTGCTCGGCGGATTCGGGCGCAACGATCTGCAAAGTGCGGCACAGGCACTTTGCGTCGAAGTCACCCAGGCCGCTGAACTGCTCCAGGCACGTTTCGGCAATAGCCGCATGACGGGCTCGGGCAGCGCGGTTTTTGCCAGGGCTGGCACGGACGCTGAATCCACGGCGGCATTGCCGGCGCCGCTGGCGCCGGGATGGGTGGGGCGAATGTGTCGCGGTCTGCCGCATCACCCGCTGTTGGGGTGGGCCGGCAACTGAAAGGTTGAAGGTTTGCGGTTGCAAAACCGCTGACCGGTGTAGGGGAGTCGCCAAGTTGGTTAAGGCATCGGATTTTGATTCCGACATGCGAGGGTTCGAGTCCTTCCTCCCCTGCCAAAATCAAACGAGCGTCAAACGAGCGTCAAACGAGCGGATTCGCGCGATCGACGATGTGGCCTTGGCGGGCCCCCGGCCTTGACGGGCACGGAGCCTGAACGGAGCAAGCGGTGCTGTTCAATACCCTGTTGTTCACCGGCAATGCCAATCCCGATCTGGCGCGCGAGATCGCGTCTCAGCTCGGCATCGAACTGGGCAAGGCCAAGGTCGCGCATTTTTCAGACGGCGAGGTGGACGTTGAAATCCACCAGAACGTCCGGGCGCGCGACATCTTCGTGATCCAGCCCACTTGCGCGCCGACCAACGAGCACCTGATGGAGCTGTGCATCATGGTCGACGCGCTCAAGCGCGCGTCGGCGCGCCGCGTCACCGCCGTCATTCCCTACTTCGGCTATGCACGCCAGGACCGCCGGCCGCGTTCCACGCGTGTGCCCATCAGCGCCAAGGTCGTCGCCAACATGCTCGAAGCCGTGGGCGTCGAGCGCCTGCTGACGATGGATTTGCACGCCGACCAGATCCAGGGCTTCTTCAACATTCCGGTGGACAACATCTACGCGTCGCCGGTGCTGTTGTCGGACCTCCAGTCCAAGCGCTACACCGACCTGGTGGTGGTGTCGCCCGACGTCGGCGGCGTGGTGCGGGCCCGCGCCCTGGCCAAGCAACTCGGCTGCGAACTCGCCATCATCGACAAGCGCCGGCCGCGCGCCAACGTGTCGGAAGTGATGCACGTCATCGGCGACATCGAAGCGCGCAATTGCGTGATCATGGACGACATGATCGACACCGCCGGCACGCTCGTCAAAGCCGCGGAAGTTCTGAAGGAGCGCGGCGCGAAGAATGTCTATGCGTACTGCACGCACGCCGTGTTTTCCGGGCCAGCGATCGAACGCATCGCCGGTTCGATGCTCGACGAAGTGGTGATCACGAACACGATTCCGCTGCGCGACGCGGGACAGAGATGCCAGAAGGTTCGGCAGTTGTCGGTGGCGTTCCTGTTCGCCGAGACGATTCGCCGGATTTCGGATGGAGAGTCGGTGACTTCGCTGTTCGCTGAGCAGAACAATAACGTTTGATAGAAATGCCGGCCGTGAAGGCCGGCAACAGCCGGGCCGCAAGGCCTCTACATGAAGCACCTGGTCGCGGGGCTTCGCATCATTGGAGTGAAACATGAAATTCGCCGCTTATGAGCGCACGCTGCAGGGGACCGGAGCGAGCCGCCGCCTGCGCATCGCGCAAAAGGTTCCAGGCATCGTCTACGGCGGGGGCGATCCCGCGAAGATCGAACTCGATCACAACGCTCTGTTCTTCGCGCTGAAGAAAGAAGCCTTCCACTCGTCGATCCTGGAGATGGAGCTCGCCGGCAAGACGCAGAACGTGCTGCTGCGCGACTACCAGATGCACCCGTTCCAGCCGATCGTGCTGCACATCGACTTTCAGCGCGTCGACGCCACGACCAAGATCAC
>JANOLA010000084.1:0-2796 GCA_031419535.1 Burkholderiales bacterium
GTCGGCGGCCGCGAAGTTGCCCGGCTGACCCGCTTGCACCTTGGCGTTGCCCGACTGCTGCAGCAGCACCGGCAACCAGCCGACCTCGAGCTCGGCACCGGTGCACACCACCAGATCGGCGTTGCGCGCGCGCGCGATCAGGCTGGGCTTGGCCTGGATCTGGTGCGGGTCCTGCAGTGCGCTCGTCGCGACCGAGACGTCGACCAAGTTGCCGCCGAGCTCGCGCGCGAGCGCGCCCCACTCGGGCTCGCACGCGAAGACGCGCAGCGCCGCGAACGAAGGCACTGCCGGCAGCGACAGTGCCGCGGCGAACAGAGCAGCAAGAGATTTGCGATTCATCATCGAAGGCCTCCAGGGCGAAAGGGTTGACGACGGGTTGTCGAAAGGGGTCAATAGCTGTGCGCACCATGCGCACCCAGGCTCATCTGGTACTGAACGAACAGTTGCTTGTCGCTCGCCCCTTCGCGCGCGCGGTCGCGCGCGAACTGCACGCGAACCCGTGAAAATTCGCTGGGACTGAAGTCGAGCATCAGGCTGTCCTTGCGCGGCCGGTAGCCCGAGCTGCCGAAGAAGGCGCTGTTCGGCCCGTAGTCGGGCGACCCTGCGTCGAGCGCTTCGGTGCGCGCTCCGATGCGCCAGCCCGGCATGAACTGGTAGACGCCCTGGACGTACCAGCCCGACTGCACCGCGCGGTAGGCACCGGCGCTGTTCGTGTTGGCGGGGTCATAGACCAGGTTGCCGCTGCGGGTGCTGCGCAACACCTCGCCTTGCAGCTTGACACTGGTGCGCGTGGCGTTGCCGCCGGGTGCCCAGGTCCACACCGCGTCGACGACCCAGACTCGCGTCGTGCCGCTGAACACGTTGCCGATAACGCTGCCGGTGGCGCTCAAACCCTGCAGCGCCTGGTCGTCAGCCTTCGCGTTGAGCACCGACACGCCGGCACGCCAAGTCTGGCTCGCGCCGATGTCGCCACCAGTGTGCAGCATCAACGCCGTCATTCCCGCGCCGTTGCGCGGATTGTCGCCGCCGGGGAAGCCGCGGCCGCGGCCGGCCTCGACACCCAGTTCGATGAACTGCTCGGTCGGCGCCAGCCACGTCAGCTGCACGCCGTCGTCGCCATACTGCGTTCCCAGCAGCGCCTGATACGCGAGCGGGTTGTCGACGAAGTCCCAGGTGTGCGCGTGCTTCGAGTTCAGGTAGCCCACGCCGGAAAGGAAGCGCCCGGCCTTCACCCCGAAGCCGTTGCCGAGGGAGGTGGTCTGAATGAACGCCTCTTCCACCGAGACGCTGTCGTCCGGGTGCAAGGCGATGCTGGCCGCACCGCGCAGCCAAGGGTCGATGCTCGCGGCAAGGCCGAGTTCCGACTCGGCCAGGCTGAAGCCGCGCGTACCGGGGCCGACCTCGGCGGCAACGGGCAACTGGAAGCCGGTGATCGCGTACTTCGACGGCTCTTGCGAGGTGCGTGTGTACAGGCCCGACAGGATCAGCGACATCGCCGGGTTGAACGCGTTCGCGCCGCCGGCCTGTGCGCCTGAGACCGCGGCGCTGCTGGTCTGGCGGGGCGGCGCGATATCGATTGGGCTTTGTGCCCACGCGCCCAGCGGCGCGGCCAATGCGAGCGCAAGGCGCGCAAGAAAGTGCTTGTGCATGGAAATTTGCTCCATTCAGGAAACGTTGGAAAGCGCGCACGCCCGCAGTCGCTGCGGGAGGCGCCAGGGTCAACGATCAGAATGAAGCCAGGGGCGGCGCGCGGCTGAGATAGGCGGGTGCGAGGAACGCGCGCCGAACGCCGGGCACGGCAAGCCGCGGGGCTACATGGCGAGCCCCCGGTGGCGACACCCGAGGCTGCACGCTGGGCAGCGCGCCGCCGCCGAGCGAGGCATGCGCCAGGCACAGGTCGCAATGCGCCAGATACGGCGCATTGCGCTCATCATCACCGCTGTCGGCTTGCGCAGCAACGTGCGACAGGCCATGCCAAGCCGCTCCCAACTGCACCGTCGGCAGCGCGAGCGCGAGCCAAAGCAACCACACAAGGCTGCGCCCGCGGGGGCGTGGGAGTCTGAGCCAGGGCATGATCGAGATCTTACGCCCGCCCTGCCCGCGGCGCGCCCGGTTTCGGCGGCAGGCGCACCGGCGCAGCGGTCAGGTCACGAAGCCCGATACGCGCGGCAGCCACAGCGAGATCGTCGGGATGTAGGTCAGGATCACCAGGCTCACCAGCAGCGGCACCAGCCACGGCAATATCGCCATCGTGGTGCGTTCCACGCTCAGCTTGGCGACGCGCGCGAGCACGAACAGCACCATGCCCATCGGCGGGTGCAGCAAGCCGATCATCAGGTTCAGCACCATCACCAGCCCGAAGTGCACCGGGTTCACGCCGAGCTTGTGGGCGATCGGCAGCAGGATGGGAACGAGGATCGTGATCGCCGCGGTGGGCTCGAGAAAGCAGCCGACGAACAGCATCAGCAGGTTCGCCATCAGCAGAAACAGCCACGGTTCTTTCGTCACCGCAAGCACCCATTCGGCGATCGCCGCGGTGACGCCGGTGGCGGTGAGCATCCAGCCGAAGATCGACGCAGCGGCGACGATGAACATCACCGTCGCGGTGGTTTCCACCGTGTCCAGGCTGACCTTGATGAAGGTCTTCCAGTGCATCGTGCGGTACCACACCAGGCCGAGGAACAGCGCCCAGGCGCTCGCCGCGATGGCACCCTCGGTGGGCGTGAACAGGCCCGTCGTCATGCCGCCGATCAACAGCACCGGCGTCATGATCGGCAGCACCGCCTGAAAGCGGAA
>JANOLA010000085.1:0-6079 GCA_031419535.1 Burkholderiales bacterium
CGGCCATGTCCGAACAGCATCACGCCCAGGAACCCGGCCTCAAGAAAAAACGCCGTCAGCACCTCGAAGCCCAGCAGTGGCCCGGCAACATTGCCCACGCGTTCCATGAAGCCCGGCCAGTTGGTGCCGAACTGAAAACTCATCGTGATGCCCGACACGACACCCAGCGCGAACGTCAGCGCGAACACCTTGGTCCAGAAGCGATATGCGGTCAACCAGGCGTCGTCGCGGGTGCGCAGCCAGCGCCAGCGGAAGAACAGCAGCAGCCAGCCGAGCGCGATGCTGATCGTCGGGAACAGGATGTGGAAGCTGATGTTGGCGGCGAACTGGATTCGCGCCAGAAGCAGGGCGTCCATGGAGCGATGCTAGCGCACGGCTTGCGAAACCGACGCGGCTGCGCGTTGCGCCAGAATCGGCGGCTCCTCCACACCCGGCCGCGTCGCCCACGCGGGCGATTCCCATGGCCACTCGCAAGACCTCGCGCGCGCCGTTGCGCATCGGCATTCTCGGCTGCGCCAACATCGCCAAACAGTTCGTTCGCGATGTCCAGCCTTCAGCGGCGGTGCGCATCGTCGCGGCGGCGAGCCGCACTGCGCAGACCGCGCGTGAGTTCGCGGCGGCGCAAGGCATACCGCGCCACCACGCCAGCTACGAGGCCTTGCTGGCCGACGCCGACGTCGGCGCGGTCTACATCCCGCTGCCCAACACGCTGCACGCGGCGTGGGCGATCAAGGCGGCGCAAAGCGGCAAGCATGTGCTGTGCGAAAAGCCGCTGGCGATGGGGCTGACCGAGGCGCAAGCGATGTTCGACGCGGCACGCGCAAACCGCGTGATGCTGCTCGAGGCCTACCCGTACTGGTTTCAACCGCAGACCGGCGCGATGCTGGCGCTGCTGCAGGGAGGCGCGATCGGCAGCGTGCGCCAGGTGCATGCGAGCTTCGGCTTCACGCTCTCGAACCCGCAGGGCAACATTCGCTTGAACCCGGAGTTGGGCGGCGGCGCGCTGTGGGATGCCGGCAGCTACCCGATGAGCCTGATCCGCCTCGTGATGGGCAGCGCGCCGCAATCGGTGCTCGCCGACCCGCGCTGGCACGAGACCGGCGTGGACGTCGCCATGATGGCGACGCTGCGTTACGCCGACGGGCGCCGCGCGCATCTGTCATGTGCCATGGACACGGCGAACCACCGCCGCGCGACGATCGTCGGCACGGCGGGCACGATCGAAACCGAGTACCTGAACCACACCAGTCGCCGCGCCGGTGCCGACCCGCATGGCTACCTGCCCAGCCAATTGCGCGTGCGCCGCGGCACGGGGAACACGGTGCCGTTCGAAGACATCGCCAGCGGCGTGGGCAGCGGTTTTCGCTTCGCCGCCGAGGCGTTCGCGGACGTGGTGGCGCGGCGCGATGTGGCAGCGATCGAGCGCGCGGCGCAGGCCAGCCTGGATATCGCGGCGACGCTGGAGGCGATTGCGAGCAGCGCGCGCCTCGGTCACGCGGTCGACCTGCCCACGCGAGGCGGCAAATAGAATCGCGCGACCACAAGAGGAGACACATGCTCAACCTACGCCGCAGCTTCTTTCTCGCCGCCTCGCTGGCGCTGCTCAGCGCTTGCGCCACGCAGGCCCCGCAAAACGGCGGGATCTTTCGCATCTATTCGATGACCAAGCCGATCGTCACCGTCGCCGCGATGATGCTGGTGGAAGAGGGCAGGTTGATGCTGACGGACCCGGTGGCCAAGCACATTGCGGAGCTGAAGGACCTGCGCGTGGGCGTCGAAAGAGACGGCAAGTTAGAGACCGTGGCCGCGACGCGCCAGCCGACGATCCAGGACCTGATGCGCCACACCTCGGGCTTCACCTACAGCGAGTTCGGCCGCTCACTCGTGAAAGACGCGTACAAAAGCGCCGGCCTGCACAGCGTGGACGTGCCCAATGCCGAGTACATGAAGCGCCTGGGCACGGTGCCGCTGCTGGTGCAGCCGGGAACGGTGTTCGAGTATGGCCGCTCGCCCCGCGAGCGTGGGCCGCAGTAAGGGGGCACCGCCGCCGCCCTGGGGCCACGACGCAGGCAGGCTGGCCGCACACGGACAGTCGGCAATGGGTCGCCAAGCGCCGCTCGCTTCACAAAGTTCTCCGCCAGAAAGCCAATTCCCAAGTTGGGCGTCCGGGGAGCCGCCTGGCACGAGAGGCAGTGAACGGCCATGGGGAGGGCATGATCGAAAGACCTTTAGCTGCTCAGTCCAGTTTGATTCCCAGGTCCACAGCGAGCTTGACCCACACTGGCACGTCGCGCGCCCAATCGGCCCGAGTCTCGGCCAGGTTCTTCGGTTTGTTGGGTATGGCAAAGGCCTCGCGCAAAGCGGCCGCCCTTGCGGTGTTAGCGCCTTCCACCACCACCTGACTCAGCGCACTCAGCACTGCCTCGGGCGTGCCTGCCGGGGCCATCAGTGGCAGGCCGCCCTCCAACTGCACCAGCCGGCCTTGCACGCCTTGCTCCACCAGCGTGGGCACATCGGGCAGCTTCGGGCTGCGGTAGGAGCCGGTCACGCCGATCGCTTTAACGCCGCGCGAGGCCACGGTGTTGAAGGCCTGGAAACTGCCAATGGCCACCTGCACTTGGCCTGACGCGACGTCGATCCACATCGGCGACTCGCCCTTGTAGTTGATGGTGACGATCCTTGTGCCTTCGTTGCGGTTGGCCTGGTCGGCCACCATCTGCGGATAAGAACCGGGCGCGTAGCTGCCCATGTTGATGTCGTTGGTCTTGGCATAGGCCACCAGCTCGCGGTAGGTGTTAATTCCCAGCTTCTCGGGCACGCCCACCACGAGCGGGCCTGAGGGGAACAGCGCCACCGGCACGAGGTCCTTGTCCAGGTTGTAGGGCAGTTTGGTGTACAGCACGCGGTTCTGCCACACCGTGCCTGAGGTGGTCATCAGCAGCGTGTAGCCATCAGGCGGTGACTTGGCCACGGCGTCGATGCCGATGATGGCACCGGCGCCGGGCCTGTTGTCGACGACGGCCGTGACGCCGAATTTGGCCGTCAGGTGTTCGGCGTATAGCCGGGCATAGGCGTCGGTAAGGCCACCGGGCGGAAAGGCCACGACGATGCGTATCGGCTTGCTTGGCCAGTCGCCAGCAGCGCGAGTGGCGGGTTTGATCTCGCTTGTCTGCGCGCGCGCAGACGGCCACGCAGCCGCGGCCGCGAGCATGGCAACTAGCTGACGGCGCGAGCAAAGGTCAGTGCGGGCCACGGAGTCTCCTTCGGGTCTTCTTTTCAGACCGGGTGGATCATAAGTCGCTGGAATGACTGGGACGCAAGGTCATCCGCAGTGCGCTGAGCAACCAAGGCGTGCCGTGCAACGCCGCCTTCCGGGTCGTGCTCAAGTTGAGGATGCCCTGGATTGATGATGCCGGTCAACCGACATTCGCGGCGGCAATGTCGATGGCGTTGCCGACCCCTGCAACCGCGACCGCCGCCGTCGTGGCGGTCGCAGATCCGCCGGGCGTTCCCTTCAGCCCAAGGGCAGGCGCTACGAGACGGCGGGCCAACAGCGCGCTCCACACCGCGCGTCGGGCACCGCCCTGGCACGTGTGACGCACAGGGCACAGGGTTCGAGCCAGCCGTGCCACCGCGCATGGATGCCGCCGCCTCGGATCAGAGCCGCACGACCTCGCCCTTGAGCGACCAGAGGATGCCGAGCACCTCGTTGCGCGTGCCGGGGTCGATGCCGTTCGACTCCAGCGCGGCCATCGCATCGTCGATGACCGTCACGAACTCCTGCTCGTTGATGTTCATGCCGCGGTGCGTGGCCCGCATGTCCTTGCCGCTGTAGGACTCCGGGCCGCCGGCGCCGGCGCAGAAGAACTCGACCACGCGCTGTTCAACGCGCGCCATGTTCTCGCTGCTCTCATAGCGTGTCTTGATCAGCGGGTTGGCCATGTGGTTCTCGATCAGGCTGCGGGTGATGCGCGCGATGCCGTCGCGCTGCCCCAGCCGCTCGTAAAGCGATGTCGTGGTTTGGGTCATTTCGGGGTGCTCCTGGAAGTGGGTGGCGAAAAGGGGTCGTTCCGTTCGCGTCAGGCGATATGGGGGCGCAGCAGCGACAGCCACGACGCGTACTCGATTTCGCCTTGGTCAGTGCCTTGCTCGGCGGCGTGCAGATCGGGCGTGCGCGACGGCGCGCGCGGCTGCGACAGGGGTGGCAACGCTGGCGGGTCGCCCGGCGTCGGGAAGGTGAGGTCTCGCGTATCCATGGTTTGCTCCTTGGGCTTCGGTCGCGCCGGCTGATCCGGCGTGGCGCAACGATGCCGGGGCCGCGTTCCTGAGCCGTTCCTGGCCGCATACGCTCTTGCGGGCGGCGCCCGGCCGCCTCACACTGCTTCCCCATGGACCCCTTGAATGTCGACCCCCGGCCGCGGAGTACCGCGTCCGCCCCCCGAGGGGGCGAGCCACTGTCTTCGGAACGGCCGGGCGACAGTCGCTCTGTCGTCTCCCCGTCGGCCGACTCGGCCGTTCCCCTGCACGTGGCGCTGCTCGGCCGCTTCGCGGTGAGCGTCGGCGCGACCGAACTCACGGCCGAGCAATGGCCCAGCCTGCGGGCGGCGCATCTGGTGCAGTTGCTGAGCCTGCAGCCCCGGCGCCGGCTGACGCGCGAGCAGCTGATCGACACGCTGTGGCCGCAGCTCGACCCCGAGGCCGGAGCGGCCAACCTGCGCAAGGCGATGCACCACGCGCGCCAGGCTCTGCGGCGCCACGACGCGCTCGTCGCGCAAGGCGGCGAGGTGGTGCTGTGGCCGCAGCGCGAGGTGATCGTCGACGCCGACGTGTTCGAGCACCAGGCCGACGCGGCGCTGGCCCGGCGCGACGCTGCGCAATGCGCCGAGGCCGCCCTTTGCTACGCCGGCGACCTGCTGCCCGGCGCGCGCTACGAAGCGTGGACCGAAGCCGCGCGCGAGCGCCTGCACGCTCGCTACGTCGAGCTGCTGCGCGCCAGCGCGCAGTGGGAGAAGCTGGCCCAGCACGAGCCCACCGACGAGAGCGCGCACCGCGCGCTGATGCAGCGCGAGCTCGAGGCCGGCAACCGCGCCGCCGCGCTGCGCTGGTACGCCCATCTGCGTGAGGCGCTGCAGCAGGGCCTCGGCGTGGCGCCGGACCGGCACACCGAGGCCCTGTACCAGCGCTGCCTGGTCGGGTTGCAGGCCAGCGGGCCGGCGTTCGTCGGCCGCGGATTGCCGTTGGCGCAGGTGGCAGCGTGGCTCGGCATGGCGAGCGCTGAGCGGCCCGGCGGCATCGTGCTGCGCGGGCCCGGCGGCATCGGCAAGAGCGCGCTCGGCCGCGAGATCGCAGCCCAGGCGCGCGGCCGCGGCTGGGCGGTGCAGCGCATCGAGGTGGCCCGTGGCGGACGCGCCTACGCCGTCGTCGCGGCGATCGCCGAGCGGCTGCTGCTCGCGGAGCGCGGCCTGCTCGACCGCATCGGGGCGAGCGCGCGCAACGTGCTGGCGCTGCTCAGTCCGTTGGCCGCGCCGGCCGATCCGCTGCCCGGGCCACTCGGGCGCCACCAGGTGGTCGGGGCAGTCCGGCGCCTGCTGGTGGCATCGGCCGAGGGTGCCGAGCTGCTGCTCCAGGTCGACGACGTGCACCTCGCCAACGACGCCGACGTCGACGTTTTGCTGCAGCTCGCGATGTCAGGCGCGCCGATCTGCGTGCTGTTCTCGGCGCGTGCGCCGGTGGCGGGCTCGCTGCTGGCGCGCGGCATGGCGCGGCTCGAGCGCGCCGGCGCGCTGAAGGTGCTGGACGTGGGACCGCTGGACGACGACGAATGCCGCCGCCTCGTGCGGCGTGCCGCCGCGACGCCGCTGGACGACGCGGTGGTCGAGCGTGTGTTGCGCACCGCCGAAGGCAACCCGTTCGCGGCGATCGAGCTGGCGCGCTGCGCCGCGACGGCCGGCGAGCGCAGGCTGCCGCCCAGCACGGCCGAGGCGGTGCTGGAGCGCCTGTGCGACGTGCCGGACTCGGCGCTCGCCTTGCTCCACTGGCTGGCGCTGTGCGGCGACCGCTTCGACGTCGCCACCGTCGA
>JANOLA010000086.1:0-2182 GCA_031419535.1 Burkholderiales bacterium
CGCCACAAGCCGTTCCAGCAGATTCTCAACGGCCGCTGTCCGGGCATCGACGGCGGCAGGCGTGTGATCGGCCAAAGCAGGTTGCAAGTCGGCCCAGCCATAGGCTTCGAGCACGGCGGTGTCCAGGTCGTCGTGCAGCGAGCGCAGCACGCCCACGAGGCCGTGCTCGTGGAGTAGCTTCTCCTTGGGCGACAGCGGTTCACCCGATCGCAGTTTGGTCAGCACGTTGTAGAGGCCGGTCAGCGTCACGTCGTCGTGCATTGCCTGCCGGGTCTTTCGGTGTGCGTCGATCTGCTCGGCGAGTTGACGGATGCGCTCGGCCAACATTGACGTGAGCCCTGTGTCTTCACCAGGAAGTGGGAACGTTTCGAAACAGCGGGACTTGTTGTAGCGTGGGCGGTCTTCGAGTGTTCCTCCCGCAGCAAGAGCCCATTCTGCGTGGGCTGAACTGGCCAGCACTCCCAGCCAGAATGCGTCTTCAAGAGCGAAAGTCACGAGTGTGCTGTCGGGTACGACGCTCGATGGGAGGAAGGCGAAAATTCGGTGTTTTGAAGTCTCAACAGTGGCGATGTACCGTTGTGTCTGGTTCGTCGCCGCGCGGAACTGGGGTCGAGGATGCCCGATGACCCACCACAATCGCCGAAAGATTGCATTGCGGTTCTGGTCGCGCTCCGGCTTGGCCCGCTCCAGAAGATGCTGGAATACCTCTGGAAAGCGGGTCCGAACATCGTCGATGTCGAGGCCAAACAAGTCGATCACCCACCTGCCCCGAGCGCTTGAGGAAAAGTCACGCCCATTGAGATACGGGCGAATATGCGTAGCTAGGCCGCGAACCGTACCAAGACCCAGCCGATGGGCCGTGGCCTCATCGACCTGGAAGGCTGCGCCAATCGTCTTCATGCCCACCGAGCAAATCTCGAGGTTGCTGCGCAGGGCAACCGCGCTTGCAAGGTTTGCGCCCATGCGTAGGTCAGCCCCGATAGCGCCTCGGCGCTCAGCAAGCAATAGCACAAGGTCTTCGCCCTGGCCGGTCCCATTGCGCTCGGTGATGACCTCTTGCAGCGACCCTTGCAACGTTCCGGCGGCGGCGACGGTCATGCATATTCGCACTGCCGCTCCATCCGCGCTGTCAATCCAGGGGTGGTCGGGAATCGCGAAGACCAGCGAAACGCGATCGCTCGCAGTCAAGTGTGGTTCCACTGCGCGACGCACGTAGGTTTGACGAAGGCTATTTGACGCAATGAATCCGAACCTTCTGACCGATCCCCTGCGAACCAATAGCGCTGCATGGTGCCACCAGCGCATCACAAAGTCCGTAGCCTCTGGCACTTCGGGCCATACATGCTGGACGGCGTCAACATACCCGTCACCGAGTGCGGCTCGCATGCGCTTCGAACCGATGAACGGAGGGTTGCCGACAATGAACTCGGCCGCCGGCCACTGCGCCTGCCTCGGGTTCAGATAGCGCCACTGCGGCACCATTGCTTTCTCGTCGGGCACCTGCTCGCCGGTGGCAGGGTGCACTTTGAACGACACGCCGTCCCATCGCGTGACCAGCTTGCCGGCGTCATCGCGCATCGGCTCCTGCGCGTCGAACGCGAGTACGGCGTCGCGATGCTCGATGTTGCCGTAGTCGTGGATGACGGGTTCGGCCACGCTGGTGTTGCCGAAGGTGCGTATGTGCCATTGCAGATAGCCGATCCAGAGCACCAACTCGGCCAACGCGGCGGCGCGTTCGTTGATCTCGATGCCGAGCAGTTGCTTGGGCATCACCGTCTCGCCTTCCATGCCAAGCCGCCCTTGCGTGTCGCCGAGTGCCGCAAGCTGCTCGAACACTTCACCCTCCAATCGCTTCAGGTGCTCCAGCGTCACATAGAGGAAGTTGCCGCTGCCGCACGCCGGGTCGAGGATTCGTACCGTGCACAGCATGTGATGGAAGCGCCGCAACTCCGTGCGTGCGGCTTCGAGTTTCTCCTGGCGTTTTTTGCCGTCGAGCGCATTGGCTTCGTTCGCGAGCAGCAGGGCAGCGGCCTGCGCGTTGGCCCAGTCCGCGCGAAGGGGCTCGACCACCGTGGGCAGGACCAGCCGTTCCACATACGCCCTGGGCGTGTAATGCGCTCCGAGTCGTTGGCGTTCAGCCGGATCGAGCGCACGTTCGAGCAAGGTGCCGATGATCGATGGC
>JANOLA010000087.1:0-3139 GCA_031419535.1 Burkholderiales bacterium
GTCGCGCGGAGCCGTCCTGTCGATGTTCAACGAAGCGCGCATGGGCCGCGCGCTGGATGCGAAGGGATTCGCGCCGCTGGTGGAGGACATTGCGGCGTCGGTGTGGCGCAACCCGCACGCGATGCTCAACCTTGCGCGCCTGAAGAGCTTCGACGACTACACCTACATGCACTCGGTGGCGGTGTGCGCGCTGATGGTGGCGCTGGCCCGGCAACTCGGCCAGAGCGAGACCCAGGCGCGCACGCTTGGGTTCGCCGGTCTGCTGCACGACATCGGCAAGGCGTGCATGCCGCTGGAGGTGCTGAACAAACCAGGGCGACTCACTGGCGAGGAATACCAGTTGATGCAGACGCACCCGGTGCGCGGGCACGAGTTCCTGCGCCAGTCGGGTGTGGCCGGCGAGGTCGAGCTCGACGTCTGCCTGCACCACCACGAACGCCCGGACGGCAAGGGTTATCCGCATGCGCTGGCCGGGGCAACCCTGTCGCTGCCCGCACGCATGGGCGCGGTGTGCGACGTGTACGACGCGATCACGTCGAACCGGCCCTACAAGAGCGGCTGGGACCCGGCCGACTCGATGGCGCAGATGGCCGACTGGACGAAGAAGGGCCAGTTCGACGCCGCCGTGTTCCAGGCCTTCGCGAAGAGCCTGGGCATCTACCCCGTGGGCTCAATGGTGCGCCTGCAATCGGGGATGCTGGGTGTCGTCGTTGAACAGAACCCGCAGTCCTTGTTGACGCCGCAGGTCAAGGTGTTTTTCTCGGTGCGGTCTCAAGTGCACATTCGCCCCGAGCTGATCGACCTCGCAGCACAAGGTTGCAGCGACCGCATCGTCGGACGCGAGTCCAACGACAAGTGGAAGTTCAAGCAGCTCGACGAACTGTGGGCCGGCGCGCAGGTGCCGCAGAAAGTCGGCCGCGCGGGTTGAGCGCCGCGGCGAATCGAGTCCTCGTTCTCACGCGCCGGCTCAAAGACCGCGGCACGCTTCGCCGAGCGCCGCATCAAGCACCCCCAGCGCCCAGTCCATCTGCTCGCGTGTCACGATCAGCGGCGGTGTCCAGGTCAGCACATTGCCCATCGTTGTTTTGAACGACAGGCCGCGCGACAGGCAGGCGTAGAGCACGCGCTCGGCGGCATCTGCGGCCGGTGCCTTGCTGTCGCGGTCGCGCACGAGTTCGATGCCGATCAGCAGACCTCGACCGCGCACGTCGCCGATCAGCGGGTGGCGGTCTTTCATCTCTTGCAGCCGCTCCAGCGCATACGCGCCCACGTGAGCGGCGTTGGCCACGAGTTGCTCGCGCTCGATCACTTCGAGCGTCGCCAGCGCCGCCGCCGCCGTCACCGGGTTCTTCTCGTGCGTGTAGTGGCCGAATGCGTAGGCGCCGGCCACGTCGAGGTCGGCGCGGGCAATGCACGCGGCGATCGGCAGCACGCCGCCGCCCAGCGCCTTGCCGAGCACCACGATGTCGGGCGCCGCGGCGTCGTGTTCGGCGGCGAAAAAGCGCCCGGTCTTGCCCAGGCCCGTGGGGATTTCATCGAAGATCAGCAGCGTGCCGTGCGCGTTGCACGCCTCGCGCACCGCCTGCCAATAGCCCGCAGGTGGAATGAACGGCACGGCGCGCGCCGGCTCGGCGATCACGGCGGCCACATCGCCTTCGCGTTCCAGCACGTAGCGCACCATCGCGGCGCAGCTCAGCTTGCATCGTTCGAGGAACGGCTGACCGTTGGCGTCTACGGCGTGGCCATACGCGCAGCGGTAGCAACCGAATGGCGCCACATGCTCGGTTCCCGGCAGCAACGGGCCGACCGCGCGCGAGCTGCGAAACAGCGACTCGCCGCCGACGCTGGCCGCGCCGAAGCCCGCGCCGTGGAACGAGTCCCAGAAGCTCAAGGTCTTGTGCCGGCCGGTGGCTTGCCGAGCGAGCTTGATCGCCACTTCCACGGCGTCCGACCCGCCGGTCGTGAACAGCACCTTGCCCTTGTTCCCCGTCAGCGCCTTGAAGCGCGCACCCAGCGCCTCGGCAAGTTCGACGGCACGTTCGCTCGCGAAACGGCGCGGCGCGAAACTCAGCTCATCGAGCTGCGCCTTGATCGCGCCGATGACGTGCGGGTGCGCATAGCCGACGTGGTGCACGTTGTTGCCATGGAAGTCCATGTAGCGCCGGCCGGCGGCGTCTTCGATGTAGACGCCTTCGGCTTTTCGGATCGCGCTCAGGCACGGTGTGGAGACCGACTGGTGCAGGAACGCCGCGCTGTCGCGTTGCAGCAGCGCGCGCGTGGGCTCGTCCAGGCTCGCCGCTTGCCACTGCGTGCGCAGCGGCGACGAGTTGACGTCGCCTTCGCTCTGCGCGGGTGGGGTGGGTGCACTCATGCGGGCTCGCGCAGCGTGATCACCCGCCAGCCGTGCCGTGCCGCGTGCGCCGTCAGGCGTTCATCGGGGTCCACTGCAATCCGGTGTTGGACAGCTTCAAACAGCGGCAGGTCGTTGATCGAGTCGCTGTAGAGCAGCGACTCGAATTGGTTCAGCGCGAGGCCACGCGCCGCGAGCCACTGGTGGAGCCTGGTCACCTTGCCTTCACGCATGTTCAGCGTGCCGGCAATGCGGCCGGTGAAACGCTCGCCGATTGCCTCGCATTCGGTCGCGATCAGGTCGGCGATGCCCAGGTGCGTGGCCGTCAATTCGGTGAGAAAGCGGTTCGTCGCCGTGGTCAGCACCACCCAGTCACCTCGTTCAAGATGCCCAGCCACCAGCGCCAGCGCTTTCGCGCCGATGTGCGGCACGATCGCCGCCTCGAAATAGGAACGGCGCAGCACCTCCCACTCGGCGCGCGTGCGGCCCGCGAGGCTGCTCACGTAGAACTCGCAGAACTCCTTCGGGCTGACCGCTCCAGTGCGGTACTCGCGCTCCATGTGCGCATTGCGCGGCTCGAACACGCTGCGCTCCAGCACGCCTTGGTCCATCAGGAACTTGACCCACAGCGCATCACTGTCGCCGGCGAGCAGCGTGTGGTCGAGGTCGAACAGGGTCAGGGCGCGGCGCACGCGGGTCTCCATCGAGGCGATCTTGAATGGGGTGCTCGACTCGAACCGCCCCGGCTCAAATGATCTCGAAATAGCGCTTCAACTCCCAGTCCGTCAC
>JANOLA010000088.1:0-9750 GCA_031419535.1 Burkholderiales bacterium
CCAGAAGCCCCAGTGTTTGGTGTACGCCGACAGCACCTCTTGCAGCAGCAACAGCGCGGCGGCGCCGAGCACGCCGCCCCACACCGTGCCCACGCCTCCAAGAATGACCATCACCAGCAGCGTTCCGGATTGCGTCCAGTGCAGTTGGCTCGGGCTCACATAACCCTGCAAGTTGACGTTGATCGCGCCCGCCACGCCGGCGAGCACACCGGCCGCGACGAACAGCGCGAGCTTGATCCTGAACGTGGGCAGGCCCAGCGCCTCGGCACGCAATTCGTCGTCGCGCAGCGCGAGCACGGCGCGGCCCATGCGCGAGCGAGTGAAGCGCGCGAGCAGCAGCAGCGTGACGGCCAGCACGCTGAGCGCCACGAAGTAGAGCGTCACGCCATCGCGCAGGCTCAGGCCGAACGGCAGCAGCGTGCGCAGCTTCAGCGTCAGGCCTTCGTCGCCGCCGTACTGCTTCACCGAATTCGACAGGTAGAACAGCATCTGCGCGAACGCGAGCGTGATCATGATGAAGTAAACGCCGCGCGTGCGCAGCGAAATCGCGCCGATCGCGAGCGCCGCCACGGCCACCACGGCGACCGTGACCAGGCCGTGCAGCGCCGCCGACTGCACGCCCTCGCTGAGCAGGATGCCGGTGGCATACGCGCCCAGGCCGAAGAACGCCGTGTGGCCGAGCGACACCATGCCGCCGTAGCCGAGCAGCAGGTTCAGGCTGGTCGCGGCGATCGCGAAGACGACGATGCGGCTCGCGAAGCTCAAGTAGAACTCGGCGCCGAGTGCGCGCAGCAGCCATGGCAAGGCCAGCGCCGCTGCCGCGAGTGCGAGTACGCCCAGCAGCGCCGCAAGGCGTGCCGCGCTCACTGGGGCACCCTCGCGCTTCGCGCGGTCCCGCCGAGCGGGACGGAGCGCCCCAAGGCCCCGAAGGGGCCACTGCGTGGCCCTTGGAACGGCCGGGCGGGGGCGCTCATCGAGCGCGCCTCTTGCGGGCCTTGTTGCAGGCCTGGCTGCATCAGGCCCGCACGGGAAACAGGCCCGATGGCTTGAAGACGAGCACGCCCGCCATCAGCAGGTACACCGCGATCGATGCCAACGCCGGCCCGGCCGCACTCGCCCATTGCGGCGGCAGCACTTCGCGCAGGCCTTGTTGCAGCAGGGTGCGGCCGAGCGTGTCGACCACACCCACCAACAGCGCGCCGATCAGTGCGCCGCGGATCGAGCCGATGCCGCCGATCACGATCACGACAAACGCGAGGATCAGAATGTTCTCGCCCATGCCCACCTGCACCGCGAGCAGCGGGCCGAGCAGCCCGCCGGCCACGGCGCAGAGCGCCGCCCCGAGGCCAAACACGAGCGTGAACAGGCGCTCGATGTTCACGCCCATCACGAGGCTCATTTCGCGGTTCGACGCACCCGCGCGCACGAGGGCGCCGATGCGCGTCTTTTGCACCAGCAGGTACAGCCCCAGCGCCAGCAACAGGCCCACCGCGATGATGACCAGGCGCCACGCCGGGTAGGTGAGGCCAGCGCCCAGATCGACCGGGCCCGACAGCAACGCGGGCGTGGACAGCGCGGCGTCGGTGCCGAAAATCATCTCGACGCTGTCGTTCATGATCAGGATCAGCGCGAACGTCGCCAGCACTTGCGAGAGATGATCACGGGCGTAGAGCGTGCGCAGCAGCGTCGACTCGACCGCCATGCCGAACAGCGCGGTGAGCACCACCGCGATCAGCAGCCCGCCGAGAAACGTGCCCGTCGCCGCGACAAACCACGCGGCGAGGAACGCGCCGACCATGTAGAACGCGCCATGCGCGAGGTTGATCATGTCCATCACGCCGAACACGATCGTCAGCCCGGCGGCCAGCAGGAACAGCATCAGGCCGAATTGCAGGCCGTTGAGCGACTGCTCGAGGAACAGCACGGCCGTCATGGCAACGACTCGTCATCCCGGCGCAAGCCGGGATCCACTGCCGGCATCGCGCCAGGCGACGGGTGGATCCCGGCTTGCGCCGGGATGACAACTTTCACTTCGTCATGCCGCACTGCTGCGCATATGCGTCGCCGTGGTTCTTCAGAATCGGCTCGCCGATCGACTTGTTGATGAGGCCACCCTTGCCGTCGCTGCCCACCGTGCGCACGTAGTAGTTCTGGATCGGGTACTGGTTGGTGTTGAACTTGAACGCACCTCGCACCGAATCGAACTTGGCCGCGCGCAGTGCCTTGCGCACGGCGTCCTGGTCTTCGAGTCGGCCTTTCACGTCGCGCACCGCGGCATCGATGAGCAGCGCCGCGTCGTAGCCTTGCGAGGCAAACACCGACGGCACGCGGTTGTATTCCTTCTGGAACTCGACCATGAACTTCTGGTTCGCCGCGTTCGTGAAGTCGGGCGACCAATGCGCCGTGTTGAACAACCCCGACATCGGCGCGCCCACCGGCGTGATGATGTCCTGGTCTGCCGAAAAGCCCGGCAGCACGAGTTGGATGTCCTTGCCCAGGCCCGCGCCGACAAACTGCTTGATGAAGTTGATGCCCATGCCGCCGGGCAAAAAGATGTACAGGGCCTGCGGCTTCGCGGCGCGGATTTCCGCAAGCTCGGCGGCGTAGTCGAGCTGGCCGAGCTTGGTGTAGTTTTCGCCGGCGATCGCGCCCTTGAACATGCGCTTGAAACCGGCGAGCGAATCCTTGCCCGCCTGGTAGTTGGGCGCGAGCAGGTAGGCGTTCTTGATCTCGCGCTGGTTCGCAAATTCACCGGCCGCCTCGTGGTACGCGTCATTCGGCCACGACACGGCAAAGAACAGCGGGTTGCAGTCCTTGCCCGCCATCGACGAGGGTGCCGCGTTCGGGCTGATGTAGATCGTCATGTTGTCCAGCGCTTCGGGCAACGCGGCGAGCATGATGTTGGAGAACACCACGCCGGTCATGAAGTCGACCTTGTCGCGCTTCACGTTGCGCTCGAAGAGCTGGCGCGCCACGTCGGGCTTGAACTGGTCGTCGCTGACGATCACTTCCGCCGGCAGCCCGCCGAGCTTGCCGCCATTGAGCTTCACCGCGAGCTGAAAGCCGTCGCGGATGTCGATGCCCAGCGCGGATGACGGGCCCGACAGCGTGCTGACAAAGCCGACCTTGACCTTGTCGGCCGCCAGCACGGAAGGCGCGAAGGCGAAAGCGCACGATGCAATGCACGCTGCGGCGATCCGCGAGACCGGGCCAAACGAGGTGTGATTCAGATGCGACGCCATGCAAGCTCCAATGAATCGGGCACGCGCCCGGGCCGAATCATTGTAGGCAGGGCCGGCCTTGCCGATGCCCGTGGTTTCACGCGTGGATTCCCTGGTGGTTCGGTCACGCAGGCGCCGCCGAGGCGCTACGCTACGCGTCTTGTTCCAGCCGGGGCCTGCTGCCGATGAACATGATCCCGACACTCACCACGGCGCGCTTGCGGCTGCGCGGATTTCGCGAATCCGACCTTGACGCCTATGCAGCGATGTGCGCGGACGAAGAAGTCATGCGCTACATCGGCGCCGGCGGCGCGGTGGACGTCGACGTGGCGTGGCGCCAGATGGCGATCTTCTTGGGTTCGTGGAGCTTGCGCGGCCACGGCATGTGGGCGCTCGAGGAGCGCACCGGCTCGCGGCTCGTCGGGCGTGTCGGGTTTCTGGACCCGCCCGGCTGGCCGGGCTGCGAGCTCGGCTGGCTGCTCGCGCGTGATGCCTGGGGCCGCGGCTACGCAGCGGAAGCAGCGCGCGCCGCGCGGGACTACGGGCGCGACGCACTCGGCCTCACCGAACTCGTCAGCCTGATTCGCCCCGACAACCTGCGCTCGATCGCACTGGCCCAGCGCCTCGGCGCAACGGCAGGCGAAACGATTGAATTCATGGACCAGCCGTGCCTGCTCTATCGGCACCCAGCGGCGGAGTAGCGCGCGATGAGCCAGCCGCAGACCCCGCAGACCCCGCAGACCCGAACCGTCCGCACGATGTGCCCGATGAACTGCCACCCCACGCTGTGCGGCATGCTGGCCGAGGTGCGCGGCGGCGAACTGCTCGGCGTGAAGGGCGACCCCGACAACCCGGACAGCCGCGGTTTTCTGTGCATCCGCGGCCAGGCCTCGCGCGATATCATCGGCAACCCGGCGCGGCTGCTGCATCCGTTGATCCGGGATCGGCGCATTGATGCGTTTCGCCGCGCCAGCTGGGACGAGGTCATGGAGCGCATCGTCACCTCGATGCAAAGCGCGCCACCGCAAGCCACCGCGTTCTGGCCCGGCCATGGCATCTTCACGACGAGCTACGGCACGCGCATCGGGCCGCAGTTGATGGCGCGCTTTGCCAACATTCACGGCAGCCAGTTCTGGAACCCGACGATGATCTGCTGGGGCCTGGGCGCGTTCGGCCTCGCACTCACCGGCGTTCTCGAGACGAACACCAAGGAGGACATGGGCGAGCACTCGCAGCTCATCGTGCTGTGGGCGGCGAACCTGGCGAGCCAGCCGAACACGGCACGCCATCTGCTGGCCGCCAAGAAGCGTGGCGCGCACATCGTGACGATCGACGTGCGCCACACCGAGGCAGCCGCCAAGTCGGACGACGTCTTCTTGGTCCGGCCCGGCACCGACACAGCCCTTGCGCTGGCGCTGGCACATGTGATCTGCGCCGAGCAGCTGCACGACGCGACCTTCGTCGCGCAGCAAACCTTGGGCTTCGCGGCGCTCGCCGAACATGTGAAGGCGTATTCACCGGCGTGGGCCGAAGCCGTGACCGGCATCGCCGCGCCGCGCATCGTCGAGCTGGCGCGGCGCTATGCAGGAACGAAGCCCGCGATGATCGTGCTCGGCGGCAGCTCGATGCACAAGGGCGCGAACGGCTGGCAGGCGAGCCGCGCCATCGGATGCCTGCCGGGCCTGACCGGCAACCTCGGCATCGCCGGCAGCGGCTTCGGCCCGCGCCACGGCAGCGCAGCGCATGGGCGGGGCCTGGGCAGCATCGTCGCGCCGGAACGCCGCGCCCCCGGCAGCGCGTGGCCGAACCAGATGTCCGACGTGGTGGCGAAGTTGCGCGCGGGCCGCGTGCGCACGCTGTTCCAGATGGGCTCGAACATGCTGTCGTCGTTCCCCGACGCATCGGCCGCCGCGCAGGGCTTGCAGCGCACCGAGCTCATCGTCAGCCACGACCTGTTCCTGAACCACACCGCGCAGCAGTTTGCCGACGTCGTGCTGCCCGGCACGGCGTGGCTCGAAGAACTGGGCTGCAAGGCGACGCACACGCATCTGTACCTGATGGAGCGCGCGCTCGCCCCGGCGGGCGAGACGCGGTCGCTCTATCGCGTGTTGACTGAACTCGCGGCGCGCCTGGGGCTGGAGGACTTTCATCCTTGGGCCGATGAAGTGGCGATGGTGAACGCCGTGCTTGACCACCCTTGCACCGGCCGTGCGACGGTGGCCTCGCTGCGCGCGGCCGGGGGCTTCGTGCCGATGAACGTGTCGCATGTGGCCTACCCGACACTGCAGTTCGACACGCCGTCGCGCAAGCTCGAGTTCGTGTCGGAGAAGGCGCGCAGCCTTGGCCTGCCCGCGCTGCCGACATTCGATGCGCCGGTTGCGTCGCAAGCGCAGAGTGCGCACGCCGATTCGGCATCAGCCGCGCCGGCCACCGCCGAGCACCCACTGGTCCTGACCCAAGGCCGCACGCTCACCCACTTCCACGGCTTCTACAACAACGGCCGCGAACTGCCGACACTCGCGCGACGCGAAGCCGAGCCAAGTGTATGGATCGCGCCGGCCGACGCGAAGGCGCGCGGCCTGATCGACGGCGCCCCGATCCGCGTCTTCAACGCGCGCGGCGAATTGCACGGCCGTGCCCATGTGACCGAACGCATCCCCGCCGGCACGCTGTGGCTGCGCGACGGTTGGCCGGAGCTGAACACCTTGACGGACGCCGCGCCGGTGTTGCCTGACTCAGCGGTGGACGCGTTCGCTTTCTCGGCCGGCCAGGCGACGTTCGATGCGCGGGTTGACGTGCAAGCGCGGGCCGCCGTCAACCCCGTCTGATCTGGGCGCTGCAACGTTCCGCAGGCGCGCATGCCGCGTGCCC
The DNA here is from genome assembly GCA_031419535.1 of Burkholderiales bacterium. Classification (GTDB taxonomy): domain Bacteria; phylum Pseudomonadota; class Gammaproteobacteria; order Burkholderiales; family Burkholderiaceae_C; genus JAEMQF01. Next base: position 6,093 of record JANOLA010000088.1, read on the forward strand.
TGCTACCGAGCCACCTCGCCGATGTCGAACTGCAGCTTCGCGAAAATCTCAGAGCTTCGGCTCGGCGTGGCCGGCAGTCCCGTGGTGCCGCGTGTCGCGCCCACGTAGAGCACCGTGCTGGCCGAGCGCCGCCAAGCGTAGGTGAGCAATTGCGCCATCTCCGATTGCACGTCGATGCCCGGGCGGCCGAAGCTGTGGCGTTGCAGGATCAGACGCAGCGTCTGGCTCGCGCTGAGGTGGTAGACCGACAGCAGCTGCACCGCGACTTCTCGGTAGCGCCCTTCGACCGGGTTGTGAAGCACCAGCGCGTCCAGTCGCGGCTGAAGCTCCAGGCGCGGCAAGACGCGCGACCTCAGCTCAAAGCCGAACTTGTGCCCCGGCACCACGCGCCCATCCGCGCCGGCGAGCACATCGACCAGGCGGCCGGTGTCGAACCAGGCCTCGATCAGCGGGGCCCAGGTGGCGGGCGTCGTCTGCCCCCAGAGGTGGAGGTAGTGCGCGTCGTGCAAAGGACCGTCGCGCCGGACCCGGCTCTTTTCGTCGGGAACCAGTTCGACCACGAGTTCGGTGTTGTTGGCCGCCGCCATCCACACGCCGGGCACCCAGCGCTGCAACACCGCAAGGCCGGTGCCGCGCTCTTCGGTGCGCTCGGTGTTGAGGTAGGCACTGAGCTGATTCAGCGGCCCGAGCTCGAACCATTGCAGGTTCTGTTTCGCCACCATCTTGCGCGTGCCGGCTTGCGCGACGAAGCCGACGTCGTTGCGATAGCCGTGCGTGATCTCCAAGACGCTGAGGTCGGTTTCGCTGCGCTCGGTCTTGCCGAACAGGCCCAGGTAGGCCGAGCCGCCGCGCTGCGCATCGCCCTTGCGCAGCCCGCCGTTGCCGTCGTCGAGCGCGCTGGTGTGCGAGCCCAGCGCCTGCGCTTTCAGGCGCAGGCTGTCGGTGACGAGCCATTGCGCGTCCATGCCGCCGATCGCGTTGTTGCCGGCTTCGGCGCCGGTCGCATCGCGGTAGATGCGTGCGCCGGCAATCGCACCGACGCTGAAGCGGCCGAATCGTGCCTGAGCGCGCGCGAGCAGCGCGTCGTTCTTCGGCTGCAACGCGAATCCGGTGCCGAAAGGCCCCGGAATCAGCGTCGAGCCGCCGCCCTTGTCGCGCAGCACCAGGCCCGAGCCCGACGCTTCCTCGCCGCGCCAGGTGGCGCGCAGGCCGAAGCGCGGGTCGGTGACGCTGCGCGTGTAGAGCGCGTCGGTGTCGGACAGCAACAAGTCGGTGGACTCGAGGAAAAACGGTCGCTTCTCCGTCAACAGCAATGCGAATCGCGTGCTGTTCGCAAGCTGCGGCTGGTCCAGCGCGACCTGCGCGAAGTCGGGGTTCAGCGTCGCGTCCACCACCAGCTCGGGCAGCGCGCGCCACTTCGCGTCGAGCGAGAGCTTCGCCTCGTTGCGGCCGCTTCGCGCCGCGCCATAGGGTTCTTCAGCGCTGCGCCGCAGCGTCACTGTGGGCCGCACTTGCAGAAAGCCGTGCTCGCGCGGCGCCTCGAAGCCCTCTAACGGCTGCATCGAATCGATGAACGACAGCGCCTCGCGCGGCAGCGGCACGCTCAGCGTGAGCATCACGTTCTCGCGCGGCACGCGCCGGCCCACCATCAAGCGCCACGTGCCCCTGCTTTGCGCCGTATAGCGCAGCGACGCGAAGGGGATGCGCAGCACCACGGTGTAGCCATTCGGGTTGCGCGACACCGCGCTGTCCCAATCGAAATCGGGCGCGAAGTCTTCGCTGTCGTTGGCGGCGGTGTGCAAGCCGTCGCCGGTGCTGCCCGAGGCGCTGACGCGAAAGAACTGCGCCGAACGCCGCGCGCCGATCGGGTCGACATAGAGCACGACGAAATCCTGGGTGCGGTTCACCTGGTCATGGCGCACCAGCGGCGCGCGGATCAGTTCGGGCTGCGGGTCGAACGCGCTCACGCCCACATAAAGCGCCTGCTCGTCGTACAACACCTGGATGCGTGTGCCGTGGGTCGGCGTGCGGCCGCGCACGGGGTCGATCTCATAACTGCGCTCGAACACCGGCGCGCGCCGCCATGCCGGGTGCGAAAGTGTGCCGTCGAGCACGATGCGCTCGCCGCTTTGCAGGCGCGTTGCCTGGACGGCTTCTTCGGCAGCCTGGGCCAGTGGTGCGGCCAGGAAGAACGCGAGCAGACTCGCGCGAAGGCGTTGGATTGGAACGACTTGTCTCATTGTTTGTTTGCGCAGATGCAGTTCATCCCTTCACGCACACCACCTGCTTCAAGGTGTGCACCACATCCACCAAATCGCGCTGCGCCTGCATCACCGCGTCGATATCCTTGTACGCGGCCGGCGTTTCGTCGATCACGTCTTTGTCTTTGCGGCACTCCACGCCCTCGGTCGCGGCGCGGTGGTCGGCGAGCGTGAAGCGGCGCTTCGCTTCGCCGCGGCTCATCGCGCGGCCCGCGCCGTGCGAGCAGCTCTCGAACGATTCCGCATTGCCCTTGCCGCGCACGATGTAGCTGCGCGCGCCCATGCTGCCGGGAATGATGCCCAGCTGCCCGGCACCCGCTCGCACCGCGCCCTTGCGCGTGACGTACACGTCTTGCCCGAAGTGGTGTTCCTTTTGCACATAGTTGTGGTGGCAGTTCACCGCTTCGACGTGGCTCTGAAAGCTCTTGTGGATCACGGTCTTCGCCGCGTCGATCACGCGCTTCATCATCACTTCGCGATTCATCGCCGCGAAGCGCTGCGCCCAGCCGACGGCGCGCACGTAGTCGCCGAAGTAACGCGCGCCTTCCTCGAAGTAGGCTAGGTCGCGGTCCGGCAGGTTCATGTTGTTGCGCAGCGCGTCTTGCTTGGCGAGTTCGATGAACATCGTGCCGATCGCATTGCCCACGCCGCGCGAACCCGAGTGCAGCATGAACCAGACGAAGCCCTCTTCGTCCAGGCAGACCTCGATGAAGTGGTTGCCGCTGCCCAGCGTTCCCAGGTGGACGCGCTGGTTCGTCTTCGCCAGCTTCGGGAAGTCGCGGCACAGCTCGGTGAATTCGGGCTCGAGCTGCGCCCAGGCCGTGTCCACCGAGCCGGGCACCTTGCTCCACGCCCCGGGATCGCGCGAACCCGGAACGCGACCGTGCGGGACGGCGCGTTCGATCGCCGTGCGCAGCCGCGCCAGGTTGTCCGGCAAGTCTTCCGCCGTCAACGTCGTCTTCGCGGCCATCATGCCGCAGCCGATGTCCACGCCCACGGCGGCCGGAATGATGGCGCGCAGCGTCGGAATCACCGAGCCGACGGTCGCGCCGATGCCGAAGTGCACGTCGGGCATCGCCGCGATGTGCTTGAACACGACGGCCAAGCGCGCCGCGTTCATGAGCTGGCGCTTCGCCTCGTCTTCGATGGGCACGCCGCGGATCCACATCTTCACCGGCACGCCGCCGGGGACTTCTTCTTCAATGTATTGCGGTTCCATGATTCGAATTCTCCACGTCTCGGGGAGCGCGCCCAACATATCCGAACGGCGCGCTCCCCCAACAAGCACCCGAGGGTGCAAACAGTTTGATGCTCACTGCAGCTTCACCAGCCCGTTGAGCACCTGGTCCAGACCCCCGAACACGGAGATCTTGTCGATGCGCTCGGCCACGCGCTCC
>JANOLA010000089.1:0-4721 GCA_031419535.1 Burkholderiales bacterium
GCGAAACCGGCCGGTGCGCATCTGCCTGTTCGCAACCGCGCATGGCTCCTGCTACGTGGGGCACTCCGGCGCAGCCGCGCTGTGCCCCTGCACGGGCGCGGCGCCCGCGGTGTGCACCGGCGACGCGCGCGAAATCAAGACGGTCGCCCTGCCCTCCGGCGAAGGCGTGGCGCTGGCGGCGAACGCTGCGTCGGTGTTGTTCGACCCGATGCACGGCACGAGCACGCCGTCGGCGACGTTTCGGGTGATCGGCCGGCACGGCCGGGCGATCCACCAAGTCATCAACGTGATGGGGCGGGTGCGCTCCTGCACGCCGGCCGGCGCTGTGCCCGGCTATCCCGTCTGCTGAACCGGTTGAACCAAGGAGTCGATCATGGCCAATGCAATTTCATCGCTGCAAGACGAGCGGAACCACACAAGCGACGGGCGGGACCGCCGGGCCGCACCCGCGCGTTGTAACGAATTGATAATCGAGCGCACAGGCGCCCCGCGCCGCGCCTGTCGCCACGGCGGGCTGACATCGCGATTCACCCGCGGTTTCACCTTGATCGAGCTGATGCTGGTGGTGGCGGTCGCAGGTGTCTTGTCGGGCGTTGCTTATCCGTCGTTCATGGGTCAATTGCAGAAAATTCGCCGCGCCGACGCGTTGCTCTCGATCCTGCAAATGCAGGCGGCGCAGGAACGCTTTCGCGCCAACAACCTGGCCTACGGCACGCTCGCCGAGATCGGCGCTGCCGCCACGTCAAGCGCCGGGAACTACACCTTGCAAGTCACCGAGCCTTCCGGCACCGGCTATGAAATCCTGGCGTCGGCCATCGGCGCCCAGGCGCACGACGCGGCCTGCCGCAACCTGCGGCTGCGCATTGAAGGCGGCAACCTGGTGCAGGCCTCGGGCGCCGACGCCACGACGGCCAACGCGTCGGCGCAGAACCGCCAGTGCTGGATGGCCTGAGATGACCTGCCACCGCTTGTCCTCCCCGATGCGCGGCATTTCGATGGTGGAGATGCTCGTCGGCCTGGCGGTCGGCCTGTTCATCGCCGCCGCGGGCGTTACGCTGATGGCCGGCAACCTGCGCGAAAACCGTTCGCTGATGCTGGAAAGCCGCTTGATGCAGGATCTGCGCACCGCCTCCGACATCATCACGCGCGACCTGCGCCGCGCCGGTTTCTGGGCCGGCGCGGTGGATTCAGTGCAGTTGCCCGCAGGTGCCGCGCGGCCGACGAACCCTTATGCCGCGCTTGCACCGAGCGCTGCCGCGTCCGACGCGGTGAGTTTCGCCTTTTCGCGCGACAGCACCGAGAACCACAGCCTCGATTCGAACGAGCAGTTCGGTTTCCGGCTGCGCAACGGCGTGATCCAGATGCAGCTCGGCAGCGGCAACTGGCAGGCGCTGACCGATGCGAACACGGTCGTGATTTCCGAGTTCCGAGTCGCACCGACGATTCAGGAAATCGACCTCGGCGCGCAATGTTCGCAGGCATGCGCCGCGGGCGACGCCACTTGTCCGCCGCGCCAGCAGGTGCGCAGCCTGTCCGTATCGATCACCGCGCGATCCAGCAGCGACGCGAACGTGCAACGCAGCTTGAACAGCCAGGTTCGGCTGCGCAACGACTCGATCACCGGTTCTTGCCCGGCTTGAGGCGCCCATGTCGAACGCCACCGCTATTGCAAGTTCGCCAAGTTCGCCAAGTTCGCAGCCGGGCATGACTCCGGCGGGCGCGCTCCAAGGTGCTGGCGCGACGCGCACGCGACAACGTGGCGTCGCCGCATTGGTCGTCACGATGACGCTGTTTTTCGCGATGCTGCTGATCGCGGTGTTCGCGAATCGAAACCTGGTGTTCGAACAACGCGCTTCCGCGAACCAGTACCGATCGACTCAGGCTTTCGAAGCCGCCGAGGCCGGATTGGAATGGGCGCAGGCACAACTCAACAACGTGGCACGCATCGGCGACGACTGCAAAGCCAGCGGCGACACAACGGGATCCTCGTTTCGCGACCGGTACCTGCGGGTTGCCACCCCCGGTGCGGGCTTCAGCGCCACGCAGTGGAACAACGCCGGCGTCTCCACCGGCTTGCAGCCCGCTTGCGTGCGCGCCGATGCCGGCTGGCAATGCGCTTGCCCGGCAGCGGGCCACGCACCACTGGCCGCCCCGGCGCAGGCGGCACCCGCGTTCAGCGTCGAGTTTCTTCCCGGTGCGAAGAGTGGTGTCGTGCGCGTCGTCTCGCGCGGCTGCTCGAGCCTTGGCGGCGCATGCGCGCAAGGCTCGAGCGACCCGACCGACGCGGTGGCGCGCGTCGAGGCGTCGTTCGCCTTGCTGCCGGGTCTGGCGAGCGCGCCTGCCGCGGCGTTGACGCTGCGCGGCGCGCTCGACGTCGGCGCGGCCGCGCTCGGCGTGCACAACATCGACCCGGCCTCCGGTGCGGTGGCATTGCACGCAGGTGCCGGCGTGCAAGCGAGCGCGTTGCGCGTCGGCAGCGCGCCGGGCGCGGCTTCAAGCACATCGATCGTCAGCGCCGACGCGCGCCTGGCCGCGCTCAGCCCGGCGCAACTGTTCGCGTCCTACTTTGGGCTGGAGCGTTCGAGCTGGAGCCAGCAGCCCGTGGTGACGCCCCTCACCTGCGCGGGCAACTGCGCGGGTCCGCTCGAACAAGCGGTTGCCGCGGCGGGAAACAACGCCTTGATCCGCATCGCCGGCGATCTGGAGGTGGAAGGCCCGGTGAGCATCGGCTCGCGCCAGCAGCCGGCACTGATCGTCGTCGACGGCGAGGCGCGGCTGCGCGGCGCGGTCACGCTGCACGGCATGCTGTACGCCAGCGCCGTGCGCTGGGACGGCGCCGTGCCTTCGGGAAGCCTGGTTCGCGGTGCACTCGTGTCCGAAACCACGTACCGAGGCGACGCCACACCCGACTTGGTGTACGACCCAGCGGTGCTCGCGACGCTGCGCCAGCGCAGCGGCATGTTCGCCCGGGTCAGCGGCAGCTGGCGCGACTTTTAGGACGCCCTCATCATGCGCAGCCGTCAGACTTTTCATTCGCAACGCGGCACGACCTTGCTCGAAGGCCTGGTCGCGTTTCTCGTGCTCTCGCTGGGAATGCTGAGTGTCGTGCGGGTGCAAACCCAGATGCGCGTCAATTCCGACGTCGCGCGGCAGCGCTCGGAAGCGGTGCGCATCGCGCAGGAAGAAGTCGAGAAAATGCGCGCCTTCTCCACGATCGCGGTGCGCGCCGGCGCGAGCGCCTTCGCCAGCCTGGCCAGTGGCACAACCAATGTCGACGCGGGCGAACCGTCCGCATCGAACGCGGACTATGTGCTGACGCGCGAGGTCAGCGCCGCCGACGCGCCGGCATCGAAGAACGCCACCGTCACGGTGGCCTGGGACGACCGCACCGGCACGCGCCAGCAGGTGGTGCTGAGCACGCTGATCGCGGGCCATGACCCGGCCTACTCCGGCGCGCTGAAGTTGCTTGCGGTGCCCAAGCCGGTGCGCGGCGTGCGCTCGCGCTCAGTCTGGATTCCGCTCGACGCCAAAGACCTCGGCAACGCCAGCAGCGCCTACAAACCGGTGGCGGGCGCGAACGAAGCGCTGCTGTTCGACAACACCAGCGGCAACGTCAGCGCACGCTGTACCGTGCTCGATGCAAACGCCAGCAACGCCAGCCTGAGCGCCGCGATGCTCGGATCGTGTGAAGCCATGCAAGGCTATTTGCTGAGCGGCGTGGTGCGCTTCAGCAGTGCCCTGTCCCCCGATCCCGCGGCCGCCAACGATGTGCCGCTCGCGCTGTCGATGTCGGTCGCGATGGATGCCGGTGCCCCCGCACCGCTGTGCCGAAGCGAAGCACGCAAGACGGTCAGCTACAGCGTCGCCGGCGCTGCGCTCACCGAGGCGGTGCCGATCGCGGCCAGCCCGGCGTCGGTGGGCGCCGCGAATTGGGTCGAGACGGGCGAGCGCTACCTGGCGTACCACTGCGTCGTGGCGCCGGCGGCGACCGGCGGCGCGTGGGCGGGACGCGCCAGCGTCGTTCCCAGTGGCTGGTCGATCGGCGCGGCTGCGACCGAACGCCGCGTCTGCCGCTTCTCGGCCGACCTCGACGCGAGCGGAGCGATCGACAACAATCTCGAACACCCCGACTCCTACAGCGCCGTGAGCACCTCACTGACGAATCAGAATTTTCTCGTGATCGGCGGCAACCAAGCCTGCCCGACGTCGGCCGGTGCGACAGGGGTGAATGGCGTCTTTGCCGATCTCACGACAGCGCCGCACCAGCCCTGAGCCACGGCCCACGCCGATGTCATCGATCTTTGAGGCTGGCGAAGCACGCGAGCCGATGCTCGAAGCGCTCGATCTAGCCGCGCGTGCGATCGGCCTGAGCGAGCCCAATCCGCGCGTCGGCTGCGTCATCGTCGCGCCCGACGGCCGGGTCATCGGGCGCGGCTTCACTCAGGCTGCCGGCCAGGCGCACGCCGAAGTGATGGCCTTGCGCGACGCGCAGTCTCGCGGCGAGAGCGTCGCCGGCGCGAGTGTGCATGTGACGCTGGAGCCTTGCTCGCACCACGGGCGCACGCCGCCGTGTTGCGACGCGCTGATCGCCGCGGGCGTGGCGCGCGTCGAATTCGCGCTGCGCGACCCGAACCCGCAGGTGTGCGGCGCCGGCGAAGCGCGGCTGCGCGCGGCGGGAATCGACGTGCGCGTCGGCCCGTGTGCCGACGCGTCGCGCGAAC
>JANOLA010000090.1:0-8097 GCA_031419535.1 Burkholderiales bacterium
GCGGCGCGTGCGTTTGGGTAGGATCGAGCGATGCATCGCCGCTCCGTTCTCGCGGGTCTGGTGGCCGCCTCTAGCGCTGGCATCGCGCTGGGCGGCTGTTCGCCGCAGGTCACGGTGGTCGACGGCCCGGACGCGCCGGAATTCGTCGCGTCAGGTGCCGTACCGCGCTTGGCGCTCGTGCTGGCGGCGGGTGGCCCGCGCGGCTTTGCCCATGTCGGCGTGTTGCGTGCGCTCAACGAACTCGGCATTCGCCCCGATTTGATCGTCGGCGCGTCGATTGGCGCGTTGGTCGGCAGCGCGCTCGCCGCGGGAATGTCGATCCCGCAAATCGAAGCGCTGGCCTTCGACTTCGATTTCTATCGGCTCGCGCGATGGTCGCCCAGCCAGGGCGTGCAGTTGCAGGGTGAAGGCATTGCCCAGCTGGTGCAGCAGACCTTGGGGGTGCGGCGGTTCGAGCAGCTGCACACGCCGCTCACCGTGGTCGCCACGGACGCGGCGACGCGCCGGCCGGCGGTCTTCAACCGCGGCGAACTCGGGCCCGCGGTTCAGGCGTCGTGCGCGGTGCCGCGCTGGTTTGCCCCGGTGCGAATTCGCGGCCGGGACTTCATCGATGCCGACGTCTCAAGCCCGCTGCCCGTGAAAGCGGCGCGCGACGCGGGGGCGAAACGGGTCTTGGCGGTGGACGTTGCGATCCACGTCGACAAGCCGCGGCCGAGCGGCGCCGAGCGTTACCTCGACAGCGACCGGATCAAGCGGTCTCAGATCGACGCGGAAGCACAGCTCGCGGACGTCGTGCTGCACCCCTATTTCGGCTACTGGGTCAATCTGAGCCGCGAGTATCGGGTGAATGCAGCCCGCGCCGCCTACGAGCACACCCTGCAGCAGGCGAGCCTCTTGCAGAAGCTGTTTGCGTGAGTCCCGGCCTTGCCGCGCGGCGGGCCATACCCGGTTCGGCGTGCACTTGTTGGGATCTCGGGCCGGTCCCTGTGACATTTGCAAACAGAAGCTTCGAATTCAGAGGCTAGACTGCCGCCCGCCCTGAACGGGGACGGACACGCGCCCGCGTGTCGCTGCAAACCGAGAAGAGGAAGTCCTATCTATGAAATCCCATCGACACATTCAAAGTCTCGCCGCTGTGCTGCTTGCCGGCACGATCGGGTTCGCGCAGGCGCAAACCGCAGCGCCCTATGTCGGCGCGTCCTTGGGCGATACCGACCTGGGCACAGGAATTCGCGCCTTTGGCGGCGCGGCCATCACCAACACCTTCGGCTGGGAAGCGCAGTTGACGAGCTTCGGTTCGCAGTCGGTGATCAACTGCAAGACCTCGGCCTGGGCTCTCGGCGGCGGGGGAACGGCCAAGGCACCGCTGAGCCCGGTCATTTCTGTCTATGGCAAGGCCGGTCTTCATTACGTCAAGTCCAAGCTCTCCGGTTGCGGCATCTTCAATGCCAGCAACAGCGATGTGGAAGTCGGCATCGGCGCTGGCCTGCTGTGGAACTTCTCGCCGAAGGCGGCACTGCGCGTCGAGTTCGAGAACATCGGCGGCAACGGCGGCGACTTCATTTCGGTGGGCGTTCAGATTCCGCTCTGAACCAGGCAACGACGCTGCGGCCCGCCGATGCGGCGGGCCTGCCTGAATCACGCCATGAAGAGTTGCGCGTGCTGCTCGCGCAACACGTTCTTCTGCACCTTGCCCATCGCATTGCGCGGCAGGTCGTCGACCAGGAACAGGCGCTTGGGCACCTTGAACCCGGCGATGCGCGATTTCAACGCGGCGATCAGGGCGTCGGGCTGGAGCGCGGTTCCCGGCCGCGCCACGACGACGGCGACCACCGCCTCGCCGAAGTCCGGATGCGGGGCGCCGATCACCGCGCTCTCCAACACGCCGTCGGCTTCGTTCAGGTAGCCCTCCACTTCGGCCGGGTAGACGTTGTACCCGCCGCTGATGATCAGGTCTTTGCTGCGCCCGACGATCGTCAGGCGCTCCTGTTCGTCGAGGCGACCGACATCGCCGGTGCGAAACCAGCCATCGGCGGTGAACTCTTCGCGCGTCTTTTCCGGCATACGCCAGTAGCCGCTGAAGACATTCGGCCCTTTGACTTCGATGTTGCCGGTCTCGCCCGCGGGCGATAGCTCGCCGCTCGCCGACGCCACCCGTACCTGCACGCCGGGCAGCGCGAAGCCGACGCTGCCCGCGCGCCGCTCGCCATCTTGCTCGCGCCAGGGGTTGGACGTGAGCATCAAGGTCTCGCTCATGCCGTAGCGCTCGACGATGGTGTGTCCGCTGCGCTCGCGAAACTGCTGGAAGGTCTCGGGCAGGAGCGGCGCCGATCCGCTGATGAACAGGCGCATGCCGCCGCACGCCTCGCGCGTCAACCCAGCCTCGCCGAGAAGGCGCACGTAAAGCGTCGGCACGCCCATGAAAACGCTGGCCCGGGCGAAATGATCGAGCGCGACCTTCGGGTCGAATCTGGCCATCCACAGCATCTTGCTGCCATTGAGCAGCGCGCCGTGAATGGCGACGAACAGGCCATGCACGTGGAACATCGGCAAGGCATGGATCAGCACGTCGCCGCTTCGCCAGCCCCAATAGTCTTTCAGCACGACGGCGTTGCTGAGCAGGTTGCCGTGCGACAGCATCGCGCCTTTGCTGCGGCCGGTGGTGCCGCTCGTGTAGACGATCGCAGCCAGGTCGTCGGCGCGCTTCAGCGCAGGCGTGTGCCGCTCGCTCTGGAACGCGGCGCGGTCCAGCAGCGTGCCGGTACGGTCGCCGTTCAGCGTGAAGACGTTGCGCATACCGCACTGGAAGGCGATCTTCGAGAGCCAGCCGAAATTTTGTGCCGTGCAGACCACGACGCCGGGTTCGGCGTTGCCGAGGAAGTACTCGATCTCTGCTGCCTGATACGCGGTGTTGAGCGGCAAGTAGACGAAGCCGGCACGCAGCACCGCCAGGTACAGCATCAGCGCTTCGACCGACTTTTCGGTTTGCACGGCGATGCGCGCATTGGCCGGCAATTCGAGCGAGGCCAGCAGGTTGGCGAGCATCGCCGTGCCGCGCTCCAGGTCGCGCCAGGTGTAGACCAGGGGCTGCGCGCCGATCGCCTCCACCGCCGCGGCATTCAGATCGGAGGGGAACGCGTCGCGCAGTGCGACGAACAGATTGCTGTTCACGCCGTGGCTTCCGCTGCCTAGTCGAGCTTGGCGCCCGAGGCTTTCACCACTTCGGCCCAGCGCTTGATCTCCAGGTTGACGAACTTGCCGAAGGCCTCGCCATACAGGTTGGGTACTTCGGCGCCCAAGCCGTTCCAGATCGCTGGCAGCTCGGCTCCAGCGAACGCCTGCTTCATTTCGGTTTGCAGCCGCGCAACAACTTCTGCCGGTGTGCCCTTGGGCGCCCACAGCGCGTACCAGGTGGCGACTTGGTAGGTCGGAACGCCGGCCTCGGCACTCGTGGGAACGTCGGGGAACCCGGGTGCGCGGCGTGTCGAGGCGACCGCCAGCGCTCTGATGCGGCCGCCCTTGATGTGGTTCGATGACGAGCCCAGCCCGTCGAACATCAGATCGACCTGGCCGCCGATCAGGTCTTGCAGCGCCGGGCCCGCGCCCCGGTAGGGAATGTGGGTGATGAAGGTCTGGGTCTGCAGCTTGAACAACTCGCCGGCGAGATGGTGCGAGGTGCCGTTGCCCGCCGAGCCGTAGTTCAGCTTTCCCGGATTCTTGCGAACGAACTCGAGAAACGACTTCAGATCCGGCACCGGAACGCGCTGCGGATTCACGACCACGACCTGCGGCACGCTCGCCACCAGACCGACCGGAACGAAGTCGGTTTCCAGGTTGTAGTCGAGCTTGGGGTACATCGACGGCGCGATCGCATGGTGCACCGCGCCCATGAACAGCGTATAGCCGTCGGGCGCGGCGCGGGCGGCCATACCGGCGCCCACCGTTCCGCCGGCGCCGCCGCGGTTGTCGATCACGATCTGTTTGCCCAGGTTGCGCGAGAGGATTGCCGTGAGCGGCCGGGCGAAGGCATCGGTGCCACCACCGGCCGGAAACGGCACCACCAGCGTCACGGGTTTGGTGGGCCAGGAGCTCTGCGCGCGCACGAACGGAACGCCCAGCGTGGCGCAGCCTGCGGCGGCACCGAGAAGGGCCCGGCGAGCCAGGGCGGCAGGGGCAGTGTGCTGAGTCATCGATCCTCCGAAGCGGTAGTGGTGGCTGCCTGCAACATCGCACAGCCAAGCGGGCGATGATACGCAGCGCCGCCGCTCCCCAGAACGCGCGGCGTGCCGAAGGGAAGCGACAGGTGGGAGGCAGGGAGACGACAAGTGGGGACAAGTGGGCGACTGCTTGCCAGCCGTACCGGCGCGGCCCTGTTTTGGGCGCTTCAATGTGCAGCCCTTGCCGCAGGCTTCGCCAAAGGCATACAATCGCGGGCTTTTCAGCACTCGCTGCTGCGCTCTTTGACGGGCGGCCCGCTGCGTTGACGCCATCAGTCCCGGTCGATCCGGGCGCGCCAATGCCCGGCCCCTCCTGACCCTGAGACGCTGCGCCAGTGTTGAGCGCCAGCGGCAATCCAACGGGAACGGTTTTCATGCCAACGATCAATCAGCTCGTGCGCCACGGTCGCCAGACCGAGACGGTCAAATCCAAATCGCCTGCGATGCAGGGCGGCCCGCAGCGCCGCGGCGTCTGCACGCGGGTCTACACGACGACCCCGAAAAAGCCCAATTCGGCGCTGCGAAAAGTGGCCAAGGTGCGCCTGACCAACGGCTTCGAGATCATTTCCTACATCGGTGGCGAAGGCCACAATTTGCAGGAGCACAGCGTGGTGCTGGTTCGCGGCGGCCGGGTGAAAGACTTGCCGGGCGTGCGCTACCACATCGTGCGCGGCGCGCTCGACTTGCAGGGCGTGAAAGACCGCAAGCAGTCGCGCTCGAAGTACGGCGCGAAGCGGCCGAAGAAGGCGTAACGCAGCCGTCACGCTGTCGCGAAAGAATTGCCGATGCCGGCCAACAGGCCGGCTTTCATGTTTGATTGATCCGGTGCGGGAATCCGCCTGTACCGAGTAAGTGGGCGACTCGAATGCGTGGTTGCCCGAGGCGCCGGTCGAAGACCGGGGTCAACTGAAGCAGAAGGAAGAGAGCCATGCCACGTCGTCGCGAAGTCCCCAAACGGGACATCCTGCCCGATCCGAAATTCAATTCGGTCGATCTGTCCAAGTTCATGAACGTCATCATGGAGTCGGGCAAGAAGGCCATTGCCGAACGCATCATTTACGGCGCGCTCGAGCAAGTCGAGAAGAAGTCCGGCAAGGACCCGCTGGAGATCTTTGTCACCGCGCTGAACAACATCAAGCCGATGGTCGAGGTGAAGTCGCGTCGCGTCGGTGGCGCCAATTACCAGGTTCCGGTGGAGGTGCGTCCGGTGCGGCGCGTCGCGCTGGCGATGCGCTGGCTCAAGGAATCGGCGCGCAAGCGCGGCGAGAAGTCGATGGCGCAACGCTTGGCCAACGAGTTGATGGAGGCGGTGGAAGGCCGCGGCGGCGCGATGAAGAAGCGCGACGAAGTGCACCGCATGGCTGAAGCCAACAAGGCGTTTTCGCACTTCCGCTTCTAAAGTCCGCGCGGCCACAAGCCCGCCCCCTCGGCCGCTTCAGGGTCTGCACGGACCCGCACGCGGCCTGCGTATTCGCCCTGCATTTGGAGTGATCCCACCATGGCCCGCAAGACCCCGATCGAGCGCTATCGAAACATCGGCATCTCGGCCCACATCGACGCCGGCAAGACCACCACGACCGAGCGCATCCTCTTTTACACCGGTGTGAACCACAAGATCGGCGAGGTGCACGACGGCGCCGCGACGATGGACTGGATGGAGCAAGAGCAAGAGCGCGGCATCACGATCACGTCGGCCGCGACCACCTGCTTCTGGAAGGGCATGGACCTCGGCTACCCCGAGCACCGCATCAACATCATCGATACGCCCGGCCACGTCGACTTCACGATCGAGGTGGAGCGTTCGATGCGCGTGCTCGACGGCGCGTGCATGGTCTATTGCGCCGTGGGTGGCGTGCAGCCGCAGTCGGAAACGGTTTGGCGCCAGGCCAACAAGTACAAGGTGCCGCGCCTTGCGTTCGTCAACAAGATGGACCGCACGGGTGCGAACTTCTACAAGGTCTATGAGCAGATGAAGAGCCGGCTCAAGGCGAACCCGGTGCCGGTGGTGATTCCCATCGGCGCGGAAGAAAACTTCACCGGCGTGATCGACCTCACCAAGATGAAAGCCATCATCTGGGACGAGGCGTCGCAGGGCATGAAGTTCAACTACCAGGAAGTCCCAGCAGCACAGCTCGCCGAGGCGAAGAAGTGGCGCGAGAACATGGTCGAGGCAGCCGCCGAAGCCAGCGAAGAGTTGATGAACAAGTACCTGGAGTCGGGCGAGTTGACCGAGGCCGAAATCAAGCAAGGCCTGCGGCTGCGCACGATTGCGAGCGAGATTCAGCCGATGCTGTGCGGCTCTGCGTTCAAGAACAAGGGCGTGCAGCGCATGCTCGACGCCGTCATCGAATTCATGCCCTCGCCGATCGACATTCCGCCGGTGCCGGGAATGGATGACGACGACAAGGCCACGTCGCGCAAGGCAGCCGACTCTGAAAAGTTCGCCGCGCTTGCTTTCAAGCTGATGACCGACCCCTATGTCGGGCAACTCACGTTCGTGCGCGTCTATTCGGGCGTGCTGAAGTCGGGCGACTCGGTCTTCAACCCGATTCGCGGCAAGAAAGAGCGCATCGGGCGCATCTTGCAGATGCACGCGAACCAGCGCGAAGAGATCAAGGAAATCCTGGCCGGCGACATCGCCGCGTGCGTCGGCCTGAAAGACGTGACCACCGGCGAGACGCTGTGCGACCCGGATTCGATCATCACGCTGGAGCGCATGGTGTTCCCCGAGCCGGTGATCTCACAGGCCGTGGAACCCAAGACCAAGGCCGACCAGGAAAAGATGGGCATCGCGCTGGGCCGTCTGGCTCAGGAAGACCCGTCATTCCGGGTGCGCACCGACGAAGAAAGCGGCCAGACCATCATCTCCAGCATGGGCGAGCTGCACCTGGAAATCATCGTCGACCGCATGAAGCGCGAGTTCGGCGTCGAAGCCAACGTCGGCAAGCCGCAAGTCGCGTACCGCGAGACGATTCGCAAGGCGGTGACCGACATCGAAGGCAAGTTCGTTCGCCAGTCGGGCGGCAAGGGCCAGTACGGCCATGTGGTGTTGAGCCTGGAGCCGCAAACGCCGGGCAAGGGCTTCGAGTTCGTCGACGCGATCAAGGGCGGCGTCGTGCCGCGCGAATTCATTCCCGCGGTGAGGAAGGGCGTGGAAGAGTCGCTCCCGGCGGGCGTGCTCGCCGGGTACCCGGTGGTCGACGTGAAGGTCACGCTGACCTTCGGTTCGTACCACGAAGTCGACTCGAACGAAAACGCCTTCAAGATGGCGGCGTCGTTCGGTTTCAAGGACGGCTGCCGCAAGGCCAGCCCGGTGATCCTGGAGCCGATGATGGCGGTGGAAGTCGAGACGCCGGAAGACTATGCGGGCTCGGTGATGGGCGACTTGTCGTCACGCCGTGGCATGGTGCAAGGCATGGACGACATGGCCGGTGGCGGCAAGGTCATCAAGGCCGAGGTGCCGCTGTCGGAAATGTTCGGCTATTCGACGACGCTGCGCTCGATGTCACAGGGCCGTGCGACCTACACGATGGAATTCAAGCACTACACCGAGGCCCCGAAAAACGTGGCCGACGCGATCATCACGTCGCGCGGAAAATAGAAACTCGCTTCATTCGCAGGGTCTTCATCGTCTCCCCGCGGGCTGCCAGTGGCCCGTGTGAAGCAGGCGGCGGCGGAAACCTTAAACAAATCACTGGCATCGTTCTTTGAGCAGGAGACAGGCACCATGGCCAAAGCCAAATTCGAACGCAAGAAGCCCCACGTGAACGTGGGCACGATCGGTCACGTCGACCACGGCAAGACCACGCTGACCGCGGCCATCACCACCGTGATGGCGGCCAAGTTCGGCGGCGAGGCCAAGGCCTACGACCAGATCGAC
>JANOLA010000091.1:0-22696 GCA_031419535.1 Burkholderiales bacterium
ATCGCGCAGCGCGACTTGTCGGATCGATCGCTCGCGGCCCATCCGAGCGAGACCGCGCCGCGCCTGCTGCTCACCGGCGTGATGTTCGCCGCGCTGTGGTCGGCGCTGATCGCCTTGCTGCTGCTGCTCGCCCCCGAAGCGCGGCTGCGCGGCATGCTGTTCTGGTTGAGTGGCGATTTGAGCGGCGTTGCGTCGCCGGCGTGGCCGCTCGCGACCTTGGCCGTGCTGCTGCTCGCGCTTGCGCCGCTGGCGCGCGGCATGAACGTGTTGTTGCGGGGCCCGGCGATCGCGCACACGCTGGGCGTGGACGTGATCCGGCAACGCCGGGCGGTCTACCTGCTCGCATCGCTCGCCACAGCGGTGGCGGTGACGACGGCCGGCAGCATCGGCTTCATCGGCCTGGTGGTGCCGCACGCGCTGCGCCTCGTGCTCGGCAACGACCAGCGTACGCTGCTGCCGGCCTGCGCACTCGGCGGCGGCGTCTTGCTGCTGCTCGCCGACACGGCGGCGCGCAGCCTGATCGCGCCGCAGCAGTTGCCGGTGGGGGTGATCACGGCACTGCTGGGTGTGCCGACGTTTCTGTTCCTGTTGTTGCATCGGGCTGGGCGGCGATGAGCGCCCGCGACCGTGGCGCGCGAAGCGCGAGGGTGCACCGGTGAACGTCGGGCCGGCACCAGCGAATGAACCGCTGCTCGCGCTGCGAGCGCTCGGTGTGCGCGCCGGGCCGCGAAATTTGATCGACGGCCTGTCGCTCGACATTTGCAAGGGCGAGCTGTGGTGCGTGATCGGCGCCAACGGCAGCGGCAAGACGAGCCTGCTGCACACTTTGGCGGGGCTGCGCGCGCCGCACGCGGGCGGTGTGCTGCTCCAGGGCCGGCCGGTGACCGACTGGCCGCTGTTTGAGGCGGCTCGGTTGCGCGGCTTGTTGCCGCAAATCCTGCACGACGCGTTCAGCGCGACTGCGCTCGACCTCGTGCTGCTCGGCCGGCACCCGTACCAGGAGCGCTGGGCTTGGGAGAGCGACACCGATCGCGCGGCGGCGCGGCAAGCACTGCGCGACGTCGATCTCGAAGCCTTCGCGGAGCGCGACGTGCTCAGCTTGTCGGGCGGCGAGCGCCAACGCGTGGGCATCGCGGCGTTGCTCGCGCAAGACCCAGCCCTGCTGTTGCTCGACGAGCCCTTGGCGCACCTCGACCTGCGGCACCAGATCGGCGTTCTCGATCACTTGGCGTTGCGCGTGCGGCGCGACGCCAAGGCGGTGGCGCTGGCGATTCATGACCTGAACCTGGCGCGCCGCTTCGCCACCCACGCCTTGCTGCTGGGCGGCGAAACGCCGCGCTTCGGCCCGGTTGCGGAAGTCATGACACAAGCTGCATTGAGCCAGGCTTTCGGCCATGACTTGACATGCGTCGAGGTCGGCGCACACACGCTGTTCGTGCCGCGATGAACGCGACGCGGGTCCGTCATGCCGGCGCGCCGCGCTTCTTGATGGCGCTGTGCTTCCTCGCAGCCACCTTGGATGGGGCGCAGGCGCAGCTCGCAGCTGTGCGTGACGATTCCGGCGCAACCCTCACGCTGCCCGCGCCGGCAAAGCGGATCGTCAGCCTGGCGCCGCATTTGACGGAACAGCTGTTCGCCGTGGGCGCCGGGGCGCAGCTGATCGGCGTCACCGCGTACAGCGACTTTCCAGCAGCGGCACGCCAATTGCCCCAGGTGGGCGACAGCGCCCAGCTCGACCTGGAACGCATCGTCGCGCTGCGCCCGGACTTGATCGTCGCGTGGCGCAGCGGCAACTCGGCACAGCAGCTGGAGCGGCTCGCGGCGCTCGGCCTTCCGATCTACCGCAGCGAGTCGCGCGAGCTGGCCGACATCGCCAGCACGCTGCGGCGCCTGGGCGTTCTGACGGGCCACCCAGACAGTGCCGAGCGCGAAGCGCGCCGCTTCGAAGCCGGCGTCGCGGCGCTGCGCGAACGTTACGCGTCGCGCACCGAGCTGCGTGTGTTCTATCAAATCTGGCCGCAACCGCTGCTGACAATCAACCGCGCCCACATGATCAGCCAGGCGCTCGCGCTGTGCGGCGCGCGCAACCTGTTTGCCGACCTGAACGCGTTCACGCCGGCGGTGGGCGAGGAGGCTGTGCTCGCGGCCGACCCCGACGCCATCGTCACCGGCCGCGCCCCGGGCCAGCACGCCGACGACCTCGAGCGCTGGCGCCAGCGCACGAACCTGCGCGCGGCGCTGCTGGGCAATCTGATTCAGGTGAACGCCGACACGCTGCACCGCCAGTCGGGGCGTTTGATCGAAGGCGCAGCCGAGCTTTGCGAAAAGCTCGACGCCGCGCGCGAGCGGCTTCGCGCCGCGCCGCCGGCGCGTGCTCGCCCTGAACTCAAGCGCCCAGGTTGAGCCCGTCGAGCTTGTGGTTTTGCCCGCCGCGGCAGGCGATCTTGACCGCGCCGATGCGGTTGCCGAGCAGCGCGCAGCGCGGAAGGTCCCAGCCGCGCTCCAGGCCGTAGAGCAGCGCGGCGCGAAATGCGTCGCCGCAGCCCGTCGGGTCGAGCACTTCGCGCGCCGCGACACCGGGCAGCAGCGTGCGCACGCCTTGTTGCCAGACTTCGCAGCCTAACGCGCCGAGCGTCACGACCACGCCGCGCAGGTGCGAGCGCGACAGCGTCTCCAGCGTGTGGCCGGTTCGTTCGCACAGCATGCGCGCTTCGTAGTCGTTCATCGCGACCCAGCTCGCCTGCTCGACGAAGGCGCGCAGCTCGGGTCCGTCGAACATCGGCAGGCCCTGGCCTGGATCGAAGATGAAGGGGACTGCGAGCGCAGCGAGTTGCGCGGCGTGCTGCTGCATCGCGTCGCGCCCATCCGGCGAAATGATGCCCAGCTTGATGTCGGCGCGCGAGGGCACGGCGCTCAGGTGCGCCGACTGCATCGCCCCGGGGTGAAACGCGGTGATCTGGTTGTTGTCCTGGTCGGTGATGATGATCGCTTGCGCGGTGTAGCTGTCGGCGATTTCGCGCACGAACTCGGTGCTTGCGCCCCAGGATCGCAGCCGCTTCAGATAGTCCTGGCCGTCACTGCCGAGCGCCGCCATCACGAGCGGCTGCCCGCCCAGCGCCGCCAGCGTGTAGGCGATGTTGCCGGCGCAGCCGCCGTATTCGCGGCGCAGCGTGGGCACGAGGAACGACACGTTCAGGATGTGCACCTGCTCGGGCAGGATCTGCTGCGCGAAACGGCCCGGAAAGGTGGTGATCGTGTCGAACGCGAGGGATCCGCAAATCAATGCCGCCATGAAGGCTCCGGAAGCTGAGGTGAGAGAACGGGGGTCAAGGGTAGAAGATTTCCACCGTGTAGCCGGTGACGAGCGGCGTTCCGGTGGCCAGCACCAGCTGCAGCTGCGCCTCGCCCGCGGGCGCGAGCACTTTGAGGGGGCTGCGAAAGTCTTGCGGCGAGAGCGCCTTGCGCGCGAGCAGGTTGCCGCTGGCGTCGGTCAGGCTCAGGTCGACCCACGGCATCGCGAGCGTCAGCGCGCCGCGGTTGCGCAGCACCACGGACACCCGAAATTGGTCGGCGCCCGCGCCGGCAATGCGCGCGAACCCGGTGCTTTCCACCGCGATGTCGTCGATGCGCCGCGGCGCTTCGATCGAGCACGAGGCGAACTCGCACCAGCGGCTGAGCAGCGGCAGCGTGACCGGCCAGCGCGCCGCGATCGGGTCGCGCCAGTGGTGCGCCAGTTGCAATGCCAACACGCCAAGCAGCGCCAGAGCGAACAGCGAAAGCACGAAGCGCACCCACGGCCGCTGCCAGCGCGCGGCGCTGTCCGCATGGCGCAGGAATTCGGGCGCGCCCGAGGTGTCGTGTGCGAGCGGTTCGAGGTCGTCGTCGGGCAGGATTTCCGAGTCGAGCCCCGGGCCTTGGCTGGCGCCGTGCAGGCTGGACGCGCCGCGCGAGTCGTTGAAGCTGCTCGACTCCGCGCTGAAGCGGCTGTGGCTGCCCGCCGCGCTCTGGCGCTCGGGGAACAGCTCGTTGCCCAGACGCTCGACGAGCGACGGGTCGTGGCGTTCTTCGATGGGGTCGAAGTCGGAGTCGTAGCGCGACTCGGAGGGTGGCTGCTGCCGCTGCGTTGCCGCCGTGGCGCGCGAGGCCGGTGGGCGAGGTGCTTGCGCGCTCAGCGCCGGCTCGCCGAGCGCGCCGGCCAGCGAAGCCGGCGCGGTGTCGCGCTCCAGGTCGAACAGACCCTCGAGCGCGTTGAAGACTTCGCTGCAGCGGCCGCAGCGCACCCAGCCTTCTGAAACCTTGAGCTGGTCTTGCACGACACGAAACACCGTGCCGCAAGCCGTGCAGGCGGTGGCCAGGCTCATTCGTGCAGCCTCCCGCTGCACGCGTTGGCGGACCGAGCAGACGCGTGCTCCAGGCTGTCGCGCGCGGTTCCGAGCGCAGGAAACGCGTCGTTCCGGGTGTCGCCAAGGCTCATGCGACGATCATGCCACGCGGGTCGGTGCGGCACGCCGGGCGGTCATCAGAATCCAGCCGTCTTGCGAGTCGCTCACCTGCAACGTCAGCCAGGGCGCGTAAGCCTGGGTCAGCTCGCCCGCCTGGCGCTCCAGAATGCCTGCGAGCACGAGCGCGCCGCCGGGCGCGACATGGGCGCACAGCAGCGGCGCGAGCAGCTTGAGTGGCGTCGCCAGAATGTTCGCCAGCACCAGTGCATAGACGCCGTGCGCCGCATCGGGCGCGGCGGCGTTCAACGTCACGCGGTTCGAGCGTGCGTTGGCTCTAGCGGTCGCCACGGCGATCGGGTCGATGTCGACGGCGTCGATCGCCGCCGCGCCGTGCAGCGCCGCGGCGATGGCCAGGATTCCCGAGCCGCAGCCGTAGTCGAGCATCCGCGGCCAAGGTGCTTCGGGCGCCGCATGTCGGGCGATCCAGCGCAGGCACATCTGGGTCGTGGCGTGGGTGCCGGTGCCGAAGGCCTGGCCGGGGTCGAGCCGCAGCACCTGGCGCGCTTGCGGCGGCGCCTCGTGCCAGCTCGGCACGACCCAAAAGCCCGGCGAAATTTCACTCGGCGTGAACTGGGCCTGGGTGAGTTGCACCCAGTCCTGGTCGGCAAGCTCGGCGATGCCCTGCGCCGCCACGCCGCGCGCCCCCTCCTGCGCGAGCAGCCACGCCGCGGCGCGGGTCGCGCCGGGTTCGTCAGCGAACAAGGCTTTCAGTGTGGAGCGGTTCCATCCCGCCGGGTGGCTGCCCGGCAACGCCATGCCCGGTTCGCCGAACAGCGCGACCTCGGCGGCGCTGCCGGCATCGGCGTCTTCCACCGAAACCGAGAGCGCGCCGAGCTCGTCGATCAGCGCATCCGTGACCTGCTCGACGCGGTCTTGCGGCGCCAGCAGCGACAGTTCGAACATCGGGTGCGCCTCGCCGAGTCCCTCTATCGCTTGTGCTGGCCCATCCAGCCTTCCAGATAGTGGATGTTCGTGCCGCCCTCGATGAACTTGGCGTCGACCATCAGCTCGCGGTGCAGCGGGATGTTCGTCAGGATGCCCTCGACGACGGTTTCCGACAGCGCGATGCGCATGCGCGCCAGCGCCTGGTCGCGGGTGTCGCCGTGCACGATGATCTTGCCGATCATCGAGTCGTAGTGCGGCGGCACGAAATAGTTGGTGTAGGCGTGCGAGTCGACGCGCACGCCCGGCCCGCCCGGCGGGTGCCACATCGTGATCCGGCCCGGCGACGGCGTGAACTTGTACGGGTCTTCGGCGTTAATGCGGCACTCGATCGCGTGGCCGCGCATCTGAATGTTGCGCTGCGTGAACGGCAACTTCTCGCCCGCCGCGACGCGGATCTGCATTTGCACGATGTCGATGCCCGTCACCAGCTCCGTCACCGGGTGCTCCACCTGGACCCGGGTGTTCATTTCGATGAAATAGAACTCGCCGTTCTCGAACAAGAATTCGAACGTTCCGGCGCCGCGGTAACCGATGCGCTTGCACGCCGCCGTGCAGCGCTCGCCCACCTTCTCGATCACGCGCCTGGCAATTCCCGGCGCCGGCGCTTCTTCGATGATCTTCTGGTGGCGCCGCTGCATCGAGCAGTCGCGTTCACCCAGCCAGACCGCGTTCTTGTGCTCGTCGGCGAGCACCTGGATTTCGATGTGGCGCGGGTTCTCGAGGAACTTCTCCATGTACACGGCCGGAGTGCCGAACGCCGCGCCGGCCTCGGCGCGGGTCGTCTGCACCGCGTGGATCAGCGCCGCTTCGGTGTGCACGACGCGCATGCCGCGCCCGCCGCCGCCGCCAGCCGCCTTGATGATCACCGGGTAGCCGATCGCACGCGCTTGGCGGACCGCTTCCTTCGGATCGTCCGGCAGCGCGTCTTCGGACCCCGGCACGCAGGGCACGCCAGCCTTGACCATCGCCTGCTTGGCGGCCACTTTGTCGCCCATGGTGCGGATCGACTCCGGCGTGGGCCCGATGAAGACGAAGCCGCTGCGCTCGACGCGCTCCGCGAAGTCGGCGTTTTCCGACAGGAAACCGTAGCCGGGGTGGATTGCTTCGGCGTCGGTGACTTCGGCGGTCGAGATGATCGCCGGCATGTTCAGGTAGCTCTGGGCGGAGGCCGCCGGCCCGATGCACACCGCTTCGTCGGCGAGCTTCACGTACTTGGCGTCGCGGTCAGCCTCGGAGTAAACGACCACCGACTTGATGCCCATCTCGCGACAGGCGCGCTGGATCCGCAGGGCGATTTCGCCTCGATTGGCGATGAGTATTTTTTTGAACATGGTACCTCGGCTCAATCGCCCTGGCGGGCTGCGCCCGCAGCGCAATTTGGCTGCGCCCGCGCTGGCGCGCGAACTCCGCGGTTCGCGATCAGAATCTTCTTGAACATGGCGCCCTATTCGATGACGAACAAGGGCTGCCCGAACTCCACCGCCTGGCCGTTCTCGCACAAGATGCTCTTGACGGTGCCCGACTTGTCGGCCTCGATCTCGTTCATGATCTTCATCGCTTCGATGATGCAGATCGCCTCGCCTTCCTTGACGGCGGTGCCCACTTCAACCAGCGGCTTGCCGCCCGGGCTGGCGGAGCGGTAGAAGGTTCCGACCATCGGTGACTTCACGGCGTGGCCCGCGGGTTCGGGCGCGGGCTCGATGGGCGCGGGAGCCGCGGCCACGGCTGCCGCCACTGGGCCCGGTGCCGCGGTGACATAGCCCGGCGCGACCGGCGCCGCAAAGCCGACGACCGACTTCGAGGGGTCGGTCTTGACGATGCGCACCTTGCCGTCGGCTTCGGTGATTTCGAGCTCGGCGATGTTCGATTCCGAAACCAGGTCGATCAATGTCTTGAGCTTGCGAAGGTCCATGATGTCTCCAAGCGTTTCTCGTGGGATCGCGTTTCTGCGGTGCGCGTTTTTTCGGCTTTAGCGCCGATTCGGCTGTAATCCGCGTCGATCCGGACTGCGCGGCTCGCCTGGCAACGGTTTGCGCCAGCTGTTCGAGGCGGTCCGCCTGGAACTCGACCCAATTTGCAAAGGTGCGAACTTTACGCGCTTTGAACGCAATTACGAGCCGTTGCGAAGAAAGTTGTGCAGTCCGCGCATTTTGGGGTGGATGCCGGGGCAGCCCGCCAGGAGCCCCCGGGTCAGCCGATCGCTTTGACCCAGCCTGCCAGGTCTTCGGGCTTGAGCGCGCCGAGCTTGCGGTACCGGGGGTTGCCCGCGCGGTCGAAGACGACGCTGAACGGCAACGCGCCCGCGGCGTTGCCGAGCTCTCGCGCCAGCTCGGAACCGGCAAAGCCGAGGATGCCGATCGCGAATTCGAGTTTGCCGCGTTTCACGAAGTCGCGCACCGGGTCTGGGTTGTCGATCGCCAGGCCGACGACGCGCCAGCCGCGCGCTGCGTGGTCGCGCTGGAACTGGTCGAGCATCGGCATTTCGGCGATGCACGGCGCGCACCAGGTGGCCCAGAAGTTCAGCAACACGGGTTTGCCGCGCAGCTCGGCCATCACCAGTTCGCCGCCGGCGGGTTGCTCGAAGCGTTGGCTCCACAGGTCCCCGGCGCTGGCCGCCCCGGCCGTTGCTGGCTGGGCAGCAGCCACGGCAGCAGCTCCGGCAGCGCCGCCTGGCGCGGCCGAAGCCGCGGGCGCCGAGCCGCGACCGCGCAGCGAGAGCCCTACGCCAGCCGCTGCGGCGGCCAACCCAGCGACAGCGCCGCCGATCAACCAGGCGCGTCGGCGCGCTTCGTCCGTCATCGCCGCGCCTCCAACTTGCACAGCGCCGCCAGGTCGCCGCGCCGCGCGCGGCCCGATTCGTCGGGCTTCAGCGCCCCGCGCAGGTCGTCATGGTCGTGCACCGCCAGGTGCACCGTGACCTCGCACTGGAGTTCGGGGCAGTGGCTGGCGACGCTCAGCACGTCCACCATCTCGCCACGCAGCCCGGCGGCGCTGCCGACCGAGAAGCCGATGCCGAGGTTGAGCAGCGCGATTTCGGCGGACTTGGGGTCGTCGCAAAACAATTGCAGGTGCACGCCCGTGTGGCGCGTCGCCGTGCCGCGCCACACCGCGCCGGCCAGGTGGGGGCGAAATTCGGCCAGGCGTTGCATCCAGGTCTTGGCCACTTGGCGCAGCGCCGCCAACTCCGCCGGCTGGGTCTCGGCGCAAAACAACGCCAGGTAGCCGCGCACCTCGTCCTCGACCATGCCGTTGTCCGGCAGTTCCGCCGAGCGCGCCTTGGGGTTGCCCAGGTCGCGCGCGGCGCGGCGTTTCGCCGGGCCGTACTCCATGCCCTCTTCGACGATCAAACGCGCCGCGCAGGCAGCGACTTCGTTGGCGAATCCGAGGGACATGGGGGCGATTCTAGGAGGAGAAGTCACGGCAGTTCGACGTCACCCATGCGCGCCAGCACGGCCTGGGTGCGGCCGCTCAGGTAGGGCGAATGCGGGCGCTTCTCAAAACGCTTCGGCGCGGGCAGCAGCACTGCCAGCGACGCCGCCTGCCACGCATCGAGCTGCGATGCGTCAAGGTGAAAGTAGTGGCGCGCCGCGGCCTGCGCGCCGAACAGGCCCTCGCCCCATTCCACATTGTTCAGGTAGATCTCCAGGATGCGCTGCTTGCTCAGCAAGGCCTCGAGCATCAAGGTGATGATCAGCTCCTGCCCCTTGCGCGCGAAATTTCGTTCGCCGGACAGGAACAGGTTTTTTGCGAGCTGCTGCGTGATCGTCGAGCCGCCGACGAGTTTGACGCGGCCCGCCGGCACCGCGGCTTTCTTCGGGGCTGCCGCGGCGCGCTGCTCGGCTTGCTTCTCGGCTCGAATCAGCGCGCGCTGGTTGCGCTCGAAGGCTTGCTCGAGCGCGTCCCACTCGACGCCGCTGTGCTCGGCGAAGCCGGCGTCCTCGGCTGCGATCACGGCGCGCTTCAGGTGGTCAGAGATGCGCGCGTAGTCGCGCCACTCCTGGCTCCACAAGATCTTGCCGTGGCTTGCAGCCAAGCGAATCGCCTCGGAGCGCTGAAACGTCGTCGACTGCGGATCGACCACGCGCATCAGCGCGATGCGGGCGAAAAAATAGACCTGCAGCGCGAATGCCGCGATGAGCAGCAGTGCAAACAGGCGCACCAACCACGCCGACAGCCACACCCGAAGGCCATTCATTTCGCGGGATTCGCCAGACGCTGGCGCAGCGCGGCGAGCACCGGCGCCGTCTGCGGGCGCACGCCGCGCCAGAGCTCGAATGCCTCGGCCGCCTGCTCGACGAGCATGCCCAGACCGTCGCGCGGCGTCGCGCCGTGTTGGCGCGCCCAGGCGAGGAACGGCGCCGCCGCTGCGCCATACATCAGGTCGATCGCCAAGCTGCCGGTGCCCAGCACGCTGGCATTCACCGGCGAGGCCGCTCCTTGCAGGCTGGTGGCCGTGGCGTTCACGAGCACGTCGAAGCCCGTACCGCAATCGTCCAGACCGGCCGCGCGCAGCTCGCAGCCCACGGCTTCGGCGGTGGCGCGGTGGCGCGCCACCAGCGCCTGTGCTTTGCCCAGACTGCGATTGGCGAGCACCAGCAGCGCCGGCCGGCGCGCCAGCATCGGGCCCAGCACACCGGCCGCGGCCCCGCCGGCGCCGGCCACGAGCAACTTGCGGCCCGCGAGCAGGGTGCCGGCGCCTTGTTCGATGTCGCGCACCAGGCCCGCGCCGTCGGTGTTGTCGCCATACCAGACGGCATCGTCCAGGCGCAGCAAGTTCGCCGCTCCCGCCAGCGCGGCGCGCTCGCTGGAGCGTGTGCACAGGCGCAGCGCGTCGAACTTGAACGGCAGCGTGACGTTGCAGCCGCGTGCCGGCCCGGCGCTGCCGCCGCGCGCGAAGTCGCGCAGCGACGCTTCAAATCCATCGAGCGGGCACAGCAAGCGGCCGTAATGCAGCGCCTGGCCGGTCTGCCTGGCGAACTCGGCGTGAATGAACGGCGACTGGCTGTGCTCGACCGGATGGCCGATGACGACGTACTGGTCGATCATCGCTGCGCCGAATTGAGCTGCGTGGTTTCCAGGCCTTCGTCGTGCGTGAAGCGGAAGCGCGACGTGATCACGATCTGGTCGGCCTTTTTCCGCATCGGCCCGCTGAACGGGCCGAACGGCGCTGCCGCCTTGACGATCGCCACGGCGCGCAGGTCGAGGATCTTGGAGTTCGACACGCGCACGACTTCGGTGTCGACGACGCGGCCTTCGGCGTCGACGGTGACGTTCATCGTCAGCTCGCCGTAGAGCTTCTTGCCCTGGTATTCGGGGAAGTT
This sequence comes from Burkholderiales bacterium, assembly GCA_031419535.1. Classification (GTDB taxonomy): domain Bacteria; phylum Pseudomonadota; class Gammaproteobacteria; order Burkholderiales; family Burkholderiaceae_C; genus JAEMQF01. The sequence goes on from JANOLA010000091.1 coordinate 10,769, forward strand.
GCGCGTGCCGCGCTCTTCGATCTTGCGGCGCATCGCGTCGTAGTAGAACGCGTAGTCTTCTTCCTTGGTCGACGGGCTGATGTAGCGCTTTTTCGGGCGCGCGTTCTCCTCATTGACGCGCTTTTCGATCTCGGCGAGCAGTTGCACGAGCTGGCGGCGCTTTTCTTCCTCGGCGCGTTCTTGCAGCGTGCCCTGGTCGCGGCGCGGGTCGGGCGGCGCCAGCAGCGCGAGCTCGCGCCGCAGTTGCGCGAGCAGTTGCATTTGAGACTGTTGCAATTGCTCGATCTGGCGCCTTGCCTCTTCGGTGCTGTCGCCCAGTTCGATCAATGCCGAAGGCGGCAGCGGCGACGTCGCACGGCCTTTCTCCGCCTCGCCGCCGCCGGCCAGGTTGGCCTGCGCGATCGCCTGTGCCTTGTCGGGCCTCTCGCCGGAACGCGAATTGACGAGGATCACTTCGAGCGGTGTGTCATGAAAGACGCGGTTGAACGATTCCGGGTCGACGATGCGAAGCGTCAACAGCGCCGCGTGCACGCCGAGCGAACAGAGCAGCGCGATGTGCAGCGTCGACAGGTTCTTCAGCATCGAAGGTTTGGCAATCGCCGCCATCAGGTCGCCGCCATCAAATTGCCAACATCAGATTGCCACCATCAAGCGGCCGCCGTCAAATCGCCAGCGTCGGCAGCGACGCCTCGGCCGGCTCTGGCTCGCTCGCCACGTCGATCGCCAGCGTCAGCGGGCCGGCGGCGTCCAGGCCTTCGTCCAGCTCGGCATCGATCGCCTCGGCGGCTTCAGCGGCTTGCGCGCTGCTCGCCGCAGCGGCAGGCGCGTCGAGCAGCGTCACCAGGCTCGCGTGCAAATCGAGCGTCAGCAAATCAGTCCCGGTGATGCGCACGCGCACGCGCGCGCCGCGCGCCAGCGCTTCGCAGCCGAGCGCGCGGAACATCAGCGGCCACGCGTCGGCGCGCACCATGCCGTCTTTCAGCACCGCCGCTTCCAGCTCGGTGACTCCCTGTTGCGTCAACGCCTTCAGCGTCCAGAAACGCTCGATGGCCGACTGGAAGCCGTTGTACTCGGTGTAGGCCGAGTCGAAGCTCGAGATGATGGCGAACAGCGCCGCGTCCTTCGGCTTAAACGGCGCGGCGAGCGCGGCGGTGCGGCCATGCCGGGCGCAGGCGATGATCTGCCACTGGTTCACGAGGTCGACATAGCGCCGCAGCGGCGACGTCGCCCAACTGTACTGCGCGACGCCGATGCCCGCGTGCGGCGCGGCGCGCGTGCCCATGCGCACCTTCACGCCCGGCGCCAGGCTCGCCTGGGCGCGGTAGATGCCGGGCACGCCGCACTCGTGCAGCCAGCCGCCCCAGGTGCTGTTGGCGAGGATCATCGCCTCGGCGACGATCAGATCGAGCGGCGCGCCGCGCTGGCGCACGCTGATCGAGACGCGCTCGTCGCCGCGCGGCTCGCGGCCGTCGTTGCCCTCGAGCTTGAAGTTGTAGTCCGGGCGGTTGAAATTCTCCGGCTTGCCGCGCCGCACTTCGCGCGCCGCTTTCAAATGGTTCGCGAGCCGGAAGGCGAACCCGAGTTCAGCGGCGAAGGGGTAATCGGCGCTTTGCGCACCGGTCAGCGACTCGGGAGTGACGGCGCTGTCAAGCTGGTCATGGCGCAGGTTCGCGGCGATCGGCACACGCTCCACGCGCGTCTCGCTGCCGCGCAGCTCGAGCGTGGCCTCGTCCAGCGTCACGTAGAGCGAAACGGCCGGGCAGTCGCGGCCTTCGATCAGCGTGTAGGCCTGCACCACATCGTCGGGCAGCATCGTCAGCTTGTGGCCCGGCATGTAGACCGTGCTCAGGCGTTCGCGCGCCAGTTTGTCGAGAGGCGACTCTGGCGCGAATGCCAGCGCCGGCGCGGCGATGTGAATGCCAAAGCTGACCGTGCCGCTGCCCAGCCCTGAAACCGACAGTGCGTCGTCGATTTCCGTCGTCGCCGAATCGTCGATCGAAAAAGCCCGCACCGGCGCGAGCGGCAAGGCCTCGCGGATCGGCGGTGCGCCCAGAGTCGGCAGCGCGGTTCCCCTGGGAAAGTTCTCGAACAGAAAGCGCTTCCAGTGAAACTGGTACGGCGAGTCGATGGCACCGGCCGCCTTCAACAGATCGAGCGGCGCTTTCTGCGAGCGCCGCGAAGCTTCGACGACGGCCTTGTACTCGGGCGCGTTCTTGTCGGGCTTGAACAAGATCTTGTAGAGCAGCTCGCGCACGGGCGCCGGGCAGTCGCCCGCGACGATCTCATTGGCCCAGGTGTCGATCTGCGCGGCGAGCGCCTGTTTGCGCGCGATGCCCTGCAACGCCGCCGTGACGATCTCTTGCGAGGCCTTTCGGAACTGGCCCTTGCCGAGCCGGCGAAAGTAGTGCGGCGCGTCGAACAGTGCGAACAGCGCGCCGGCCTGATGCTCCGTGCCTGCGGCGGCGCTGAAATAGTCGCGCGCCAGATCGGCGAAGCCGAACTCCTGCTCCGGCGCGAATTCCCAGGCAAGATCGAGGTCGATCTGGCGCGCGATCGCTTGCGCCGCGGCGATCAGCTCCGGCGGCGTGGGCTTGTCGAACTTGAGCAGCAGGTTCGCCGACTTGACCTTGATGCGTTTGCCCGAATCGAGCTCGATCTGCGCCGAGCTTTCCGTCTCGCTCATCAGTCGGCCGGCGAGGAACTTTCCCCCTTCTTCGATCAATGCATTCATAGGGGCGCGATTGTCGCTTGATCTCGCGTGCTGCTGGCCCGCGTTGGCCTGTATCGGCGGGTATCCGCTGGAGCGATGGCGCAAGCCGCGATGACAATGACACGATGAGCAACGCAACGGCAAGCGGCGTGCAGCCGGCAGAAGTGCGCCTGGCGCAGGTCTTGATCTTCGTCACGCCCGCGCTGTGGAGCGTGAACTACCTGATCGCGCGCTGGGCGCCCGGCACGATCGCGCCGCACGCGCTCGCGCTGGGCCGCTGGTGTGTCGCGGTGCTGATTCTGGCTGCGTTTTGCCACCGCGAAATCGCGGTGAAGCGCGCCGCGATCGGGGCCGAATGGCGCCAACTGCTCGTGCTCGGCGCGCTGGGCATGTGGGTCTGCGGGGCGTTTGTCTACATCGGCGGGCGCAGCACGAGCGCCGTCAACATCGGCCTGCTGTACGCCGCGGCGCCGGTGCTGATCGTGCTTGCATCCGCGCTGGCCTTGCGCGAACGTGTCGGGGCGCGCCAGATCGTGGGCGTGCTGCTCGGCATTGCCGGTGTGCTGCACGTCTTGCTGCGCGGCGATTGGCCGGCGCTGCTGCACTTGCGCGTGAATCCCGGCGACGCCTGGGTCGCGGTGGCGGTGCTGTGCTGGGCCGGATACTCGGTGCTGCTGCGCGCCTGGCCGTCGGCGTTCGGGCCGCTCGCACGCTTGACGCTGATTGCCTGCGCGGGCATCGTCGTGCTGATCCCGGCCACGCTTGCCGAAGCGCTGTTCTGGTTGCCCTCCGAACTGTCGTGGAAAAGCCTGGGCCTGGTGCTCGCCGCCGCGCTGCTGCCCGGCGCCGGTGCTTACGGCGCCTACTCGTACATGCAGCGCGCGCTGGGCGCGGCGCGCGTGGGCGTCGTGCTCTACCTGGGGCCGCTGTACAGCGCGGCGATCGCCTGGGCGGTGTTGGGCGAGCGCATCGAGGCGTTCCACGGCGTGGGTGCGCTGTTGATCCTGCCCGGCATCTGGTTGTCGACACGGCGCTGAGAGGTTGAGAGTCCTTCGATCATGCCCGCTCATCACGCCAGAGGGCGCCCGCTCGTCGTTGCAAATGCTCGCCATAGCCCGAGCTATGGCTGCGCCGCCCAAGCAAGCGCGCAGGGCACGCCTGCGCGTCGCCTAGACCGACCACCTTCTGGCGCGCTGCTCGGGCACGCCCGAAAAACTCTCAACCTCTGAAGCAACCGGGTGCGCGGCCAACGCACGGCCCGGCCGCGAGCGCTGCGATCAGTAAGTTCGCCCGCCCTTGAACTGCGCATGCGCGCGCCGCGCCAGCGACCCGCCGCGCTGGAGCGCGGCAAACGAACCCGCGGCATGGGCGTGGCAGATCGCCAGGCCGAGCGCGTCGGCAGCGTCCTTGCCCGGCAGCCCCGGCAGCGCGAGCAGGCGCTTCACCATTTCCTGCACCTGCTCTTTCGCCGCCTTGCCGTGGCCGACGATGGCTTTCTTCATTTGCAGCGCCGTGTACTCCGACACCGCGATGTCGGTGCTGACGAGCGCGGCCAGCGCCGCGCCGCGTGCCTGGCCGAGCAGCAGCGTCGACTGCGGATTGACGTTGACGAACACGATCTCGACCGCGCAGCATTGCGCCTGGTAGCGCGCCGCGACTTCGCGCACCCCCTCGAAGATGATCTTCAGGCGCGCCGGCAGCTCGCCGATGTGCACCGCGTCGGTCTTGATCGTGCCGCTGGCCACGTAGTGCAATCGAGAGCCTTCGCTGTCGATCACGCCGAAGCCCGTGGTTCGCAGGCCGGGGTCGATGCCGAGAATGCGCATGAGAATTCCGATGCTACGCGGCCGGTCAGACGCCGCAGATCAGACGCCGAACCACCAGCGCACCAGATGGAAGAACACCGGCGCGGCAAAACACAGCGGCGCGATGCGGTCGAGCAGACCCACCGCGCCGGTGACGGAAGTTTTGCCGCCCCAGTGGCGCACGCCGGCGTCGCGCTTCAGCGCCTTCATCACGAACTCGCCGAGCGTGCCGCAGCCTCCGGCAATGCAGGCCATCAGCAGCGCCGGAATCGGCTTGAATGGCGTCGCCCAATACATCAAGCCGCCGAGCAGCCCGGCGCTCAGCACGCCCAGCCCCCAGGCGCGCCATGAAAACGAGCGGCTGATCGCGCGCGCCACCGGGCGGCGGCGCAACTGGCGGCTCGCGCTCTCCTGCACGATCTGTGCGACCGCGACCACAGCGACGAGGTAGATCACGAGGAACGCGCCGCGCTCGGCGTAGCCGGGCAGGTCAAGCAGCAGCAGTGCCGGTGCGTGGCTGATGCCGTACACGCAGACCATGATGCCCCACTGGATTTTCGCGGTGCGTTCGAGAAAGCGCTGCGGGTCGTTGCCGAACGCGCTGACCACCGGAATCGCGAGGAACACGTAGACCGGAATGAAGACGCTGAACAGGTCGAAACTGCGCTGCGCGACGAGCAGGTACTGCAGCGGCAAGACCACGAAGAACACCAGCAGCAGGCTGCGGTGGTCGGCGCGGCGCGTGTGCGTGAGCGTGATCAACTCGCGCAGCGCGACGAACGAGACCAGGCCGAACAGCAGGGTCGAGACGATCGGCCCGGCAGCCCACGCGACCCAGAACACGACGCAGCCCAGCCACACGGCACGCAGGTCGTGGCCGAAGGCTTCGCGCCGTTCCAGATCGGCGGGCGTGCCCTCGCGCAGCGTGACGACAAAGGCGATCAAGGTGACGAGCAAGAGCACGCCGAACAGCGCGACGAACAGCAGGCCGACCTGCTGTGAAACGGAAAGCTCGCGCAGCGCGCCCATCACTCGACCTCGCGCTGGGCAATCACGGCGTCGCGTGCGCGCCCCAAGAACACGCCCTTGTCTTCGCCGGCCTGCACCTGCAGCGGCGCGCCGAACGTCACCGAACACAGCAGCGGCACGGGGATCACTTCGCCCTTGGGCATGACGCGCTGCACGTTGGAGATCCAGGCCGGAATCAACTGCACCTGCGGGAACGCCATCGCCAGGTGGTACAGGCCCGACTTGAACGGCGCCGGGTCGGCTGCGAAGCCGCGTGTGCCTTCCGGAAAAATGACCAGCGAGTCGCCATTGCGCAGCGCTTGCATCAGGGGTTCTAGCGGGTCTTCGTCGTCGGTGCCGGCGGCAGAGCCGCCCTGCGGGCGGACCCGGCTGACGTAAACCGCGTTGAAGATCTCGCGCGTGATCCAGTGCTTCAGCGGGCTCGCGGTCCAGTAGTCGCGCGCGGCGATCGGCCGCGTCGTCGCGCGCAGGTCTTTCGGCAGCGCGGCCCACAGCAACACCCAGTCGAAGTGACTCTGGTGGTTCGCGAAATAAACGCGCTGTTCGGCCTTGGGCGGGCAGCCGTGCCAATGGCCCTGCGCGCCGGTGATCAGACGCGCGAGGAAGGCGAGAAACGATCCGGCCGCGTCGGCGAGTTTCATCGCGCGATGTCGGTGGCAGCGCGCGGACTGGCCACAGCCTCAATGCCTGAAGTGGCGCACACCGGTGAACACCATCGCGATGTCGCGTTCGTTCGCCGCGGCGATGACCTCGACATCGCGCATCGAGCCGCCGGGGTGGATCACGCACGCCGCGCCGGCGTCGATGAGTGCGTCGAGCCCGTCGCGAAACGGAAAGAACGCGTCGCTCGCCGCGGCTGAGCCGCGCAAGCTCAAGCCGGCGTTCTGCGCCTTGATCGCGGCGATGCGCGCCGAGTCCACCCGGCTCATCTGCCCCGCGCCCACACCCAGCGTCATGCCGCCGCCGCAGAACACGATGGCGTTGCTCTTCACGTATTTCGCGATGCGCCAGGCGAACAGCAGGTCGCTCATTTGCTGCGCGTCGGGTTGCCGCGTCGTCACGACTTTCAACCCGGCACTGCGCAACACATGGTTGTCGGCGCTTTGCACCAGCAGGCCCGAGCCGACGCGTTTCAGTTCATGCGGCCGGGTGGGCGGGCTGGGCGACGGATCAACGGCCGAGGGCTGCGCCAATGCGATCTGCAGCACGCGCACATTCGCCTTGGCCGCAAGGACCTCCAGCGCCTCGGGCGTGAACGCCGGTGCGATCAGCACCTCGAGGAATTGCTTGGCGACGAGCATCGCGCCGGCAGCGTCGAGCTCGGTGTTGAACGCGATGATGCCGCCGAACGCCGAAGTCGGATCGGTCTTCAGAGCCTTCGAGTAGGCCTGTGCCGCATCAACGCCGAGCGCCACACCGCAGGGGTTGGCGTGTTTCACGATCACGCAGGCGGCGGGCGCGTCGTCGAGATTGAAACACTTCACGCATTCCCACGCCGCGTCGGCGTCGGCGATGTTGTTGTACGAGAGTTCCTTGCCTTGCAACTGGCGCGCGGTGACTAGCGAGCCGGGCGCGGGTTCGAGGTCGCGATAGAACGCCGCGCTCTGGTGCGGGTTCTCACCGTAACGCAGGTCTTGCAGCTTGACGAAGCGCGGGTTCAGCTGCGCCGGGTACTCAGCCTGTTTGTACCCGCCCTGGCCGTCGGGTTTCAAGCTGGACAGGTGGTCACTGATCGCGGCGTCGTAGTTGGCGATGCGGTTGAACGCGGCGACGGCGAGTTCGAACTTGGACGCCGCGCTCACCGACCCGAGCGCTTGCAATTCCGCGAGCACCGGCGCGTACTGCGACGCATCGGTGAGCACGGCGACATCGCGCCAGTTCTTCGCCGCCGAGCGCACCATCGCCGGCCCGCCGATGTCGATGTTTTCGATCGCCTGTTCCAGCGTGCATCCTGTTTTGGCGACGGTGGCCTCGAACGGATAGAGGTTCACGACCAGGATGTCGATCGTGGCGATGCCGTGCGCGCGCAGCGCGTCCATGTGCGCGGGCACGTCGCGCCGCGCCAGCAGGCCGCCGTGGATGCTGGGGTGCAGCGTCTTCACGCGGCCATCGAGCATCTCCGGGAAGCCGGTGTGCGTGGCGACCTCGGTGACCGGCAGGCCCGCGCCTTCGAGCAGCTTCGCCGTGCCACCGGTGGACAGCAGCTTCACGCCCAACGCATGCAGCGCGTGTGCGAGGCCCAGCACGCCGGTCTTGTCGGAAACGGAAATCAGGGCTTGCACGGTGCAGCTTTCAGCGCGATGGCGAATCGAGATCGATGGTCTTCGTCCGGCCGTCGCGCAGCGCCGCGGTCATTTGATCAACTTGTGGTCGAGCAGTTTGCGGCGCAGCGTGTTGCGGTTGATCCCCAGCCACCCGGCGGCGCGGCTCTGGTTGCCCTCGGCGTGCCGCAGCACCACGTCGAGCAAGGGTCTTTCGACGACGCCCAGGATCATGTCGTACATCGCCGAAGGTTCGACGCCGTGCAAGTCCTTGAAGTAAGTCTCCAGGCTCTCGCGCACGCATTGTTCGATGTGCTTCTTGCTGGTCATGGCATTGCGCGGTTCGTGATGCGGGTCGTCATGCGGCTTGCTCCAGCCAGGCGTCGTTCGCGGCCACGGGTGGAGGCAGGATTCGATGGGACGTCGCGAGCCGGTCGAACCAGTCGGCGACGGCGCGCACCTGGTCGGCGCACTCGTCGAGTTGGTTCATGCGCGAGCGAAAGGCCTCGCCGCCGGGCAGCGTGCGCACCGTCCAGCCGATGTGCTTGCGGGCGCTGCGCGCACCGGCGAATTCGCCGTACAGGCCGTAGTGGTCGTTCAGATGTTCGAGCAGCCAGGCCTTGACGTGCAGCACATCGGGCGCGGCGAGCTGCGCGCCGGTGCGCAGGAAGTGCTCGATCTCGCGAAACAGCCACGGCCGGCCCTGCGCCGCGCGGCCGATCATCACGGCGTCGGCGCCGGTGGCGCGCAGCACGGCGCGCGCCTTTTCCGGCGTGTCAATGTCGCCGTTGGCGACGACGGGAATGCTTAAGCCCGCTTTCACCGCGGCCACGGTGTCGTACTCGGCCGCGCCCATGTAGCCCTGTTCGCGCGTGCGGCCGTGCACCGTGACCATCGCCACGCCGCGATGCTCGGCGCCGCGCGCGATGCGCAGCGCGTTGCGCTCGGCGGCGCACCAGCCGGTGCGCATCTTCAAGGTGACCGGAACGCCGCGCGGCTCGCACACCGCGACGACGGCCTCGACGATCGCCAGCGCGAGCGGCTCGTCTTGCATCAGCGCCGAGCCGGCCCAGCGGTTGCACACTTTCTTCGCCGGGCAGCCCATGTTGATGTCGATGATTTGCGCGCCGCGCTCGATGTTGTAGGCCGCCGCCTCGGCCATCATGGCCGCGTCGGTGCCGGCAATTTGCACCGCGATTGGTGCCGCCTCGCCGGTGTGGTCGAGCCGCCGGCTGGTCTTCAGGCTGTGCCACAGGTCCTTGCGCGAGGTCACCATTTCGCTCACCGCATAGCCCGCGCCGAGGCGCTTGCACAACTGTCGGAACGGCCGGTCGGTCACGCCCGCCATCGGCGCGACGAACAGCCGATTGGGCAGCGTGTAGGGGCCGATCTTCATGCCGATGGGCAAGCCGAAGGAGGGGTGATCGCGCAAGGCGGTGGCGCAGCGTGGCGCGGGCGGGGGGAGCGGTGCGGCGGTTGCTCAAAAACGAGGCAGCAGTATAGCGGGGGCGATCCTCACGAAAACGCGTATTCCGCTGCGCGATGCGGTGCCGATAATCTGCGCGAATGGAAGCGTGGATCGAATCCGTCCTGGCCCTGCTGGCCTTGCCCAAGTACGGCCTGAGCACGGTGTTCGTGGTCGCCATTGTTTCGGCGACCTTGCTGCCGCTGGGCTCCGAATTCGCGGTGATCGGCCTGGTCAAGCTCAACCCCGAACTGTTCTGGCCGGCCGTGATCGTCGCCACGATCGGCAATACGCTGGGCGGCATGATCAGCTGGTGGATGGGTTACGGCGCGGAACTCGCGTACGAACGCGTCGCGCACAAGCGCGCGCAGGTGAAGGCGCTGCAGTACCTCGAGCGTTTTGGGCCCAAGGCCTGTTTGCTGTCGTGGCTGCCCGGCGTCGGTGACCCGCTGTGCGCCGTGGCCGGCTGGCTGAAGATGCCGCTGTGGCCCTGTACGATGTACATGGCGATCGGCAAGTTCGGCCGCTATGTCGTGATGACGGCGCTGCTGCTGTGGGTGTTCCCCGGGCAATTCACGCACTGATCGACGCACTGATCGGCGCACTGCTCGACGCACTGATCCACGCACCCGTGCGCCACTGAAAAAGGGTGAGCTTCGATGGCCGAGACAGCCTACCAAATCCTGAGCCAGACCTGGGCCCGCATGTACCGGCTGGCGCACCTGCACGCCATCGCCGGGTGGGACAGCGCCGCGATGATGCCGCCGGGGGGCAATGAAGCGCGTGCCGCGGCGATGGCGGAGATGGAAGCGCTGCTCCACCGCATGGCCACCGAGCCTCGGCTGAAGGGGTTGATCGACACGGCGCAAGGCGAGCTGCTGGACGACTGGAGCCGCGCGAACCTGCGAGAAATCGAGCGCGACTGGCGCTCGAGCAATGCGTTGCCTGAGTCGCTGGTGCAAGCCCAGTCGCTTGCAGGCGCGCGCTGCGAGCACGCCTGGCGCACGCAGCGCCACGCGAACGACTGGCCAGGGTTCCTGGAGAACTTTCGCGAGGTGTTGCGGCTGTCGCGCGAAGAAGCGCTGCGCCGCGCCGACGCGACAGGCCTCGCGCCCTACGACGCGCTGCTCGACAAGTTCGAGCCCGGCGTCACCCGCGCCGACGTGGACCGCTGGTTCGGCGAAGTCCAGCAATGGCTGCCCGACCTGGTGCGCAAGGTGCGCGAGCGCCAGTCGCGCGAAGCCATCGTCAAGCCGCAAGGGCCATTTCCCAAAGCCGCGCAGCGCGCGCTCAGCCTGGACGTGATGCAACGCCTGGGCTTCGATTTCGATGCGGGGCGCCTGGACGAAAGTTCACACCCCTTCAGTGGCGGCGTTCCCGAAGACACGCGGCTGACGACCCGCTACCGCGAAGACAACTTCGTGCAAAGCCTGATGGGAACGATCCACGAAACCGGCCACGCGCGTTACGAGCAGAACTTGCCGCGGCAGTGGCTCGGCCAGCCGGTCGCGCAGGCGCGCTCGATGGGGCTGCATGAAAGCCAGAGCCTGAGTTTCGAGATGCAGCTCGGCATGAGCCCGGGTTTCGTCGGCCTGCTCGCGCCGCTGCTCAACCAACACTTCGGCGCGCAAGCGGCGTTCGAGCCGGACAATTTGCGCAAGCTGTTGACGCGCGTCGAGCCGGGGCTGATCCGCGTCGACGCCGACGAGCTGACCTACCCCGCGCATGTGATCGTGCGCTATCGCATCGAGCGCGCGCTGATCGCGGGCGACGCGCAGGCCGAAGACATTCCCGCGCTGTGGGACGAGGCGATGCAGTCGCTGCTGGGCCTGGGCACGCAGGGCAATTTCAAGGACGGCTGCATGCAGGACACGCACTGGAGCGACGGCGCGTTCGGCTACTTCCCCTGCTACACGCTGGGCGCGATGTACGCCGCGCAATGGTTCGCGGCGATCCGCCGCAGCGTGCCGGACCTCGATGCGCGCATCGCGAACGGCGATTTCACGGCGCTGTTCGATTGGCTGCGCGAGCACATCTGGTCGCAAGGCAGCCGCTGGGCCACCACCGAGCTGGTGCAGCGCGCCAGCGGCGAGGTGCTGAACACGCGGCACTTCCGGGCGCACCTCGAAGCGCGTTACCTGAACTGAGCGGGGAACGAATCCGGCGTGCGGCCCGCGGTGCGGGCCGCGCCTACAATTTCTCGCCCTGAGAAAGAACCCCACCCATGAGTGCCAAGCCCGCAGTCGACAAGAACGATGCAGTGAGCCAGATCGCGCCGCGCGACAAGGCCGAAATCCTGGCGCAGGCGCTGCCCTACATCCGCAAGTTCCACGGCAAGACGATCGTCATCAAGTACGGCGGCAACGCGATGACGGACCCGGGCCTGCAACAAGACTTCGCCGAGGACGTGGTGCTGCTCAAGCTCGTGGGCATGAACCCGGTGGTCGTGCACGGCGGCGGGCCGCAGATCGAGAAAGTGCTCGAGCAACTCGGCATTCGGAGCGAGTTCGTGCAGGGCATGCGCGTGACCGATGCCGCCACCATGGACGTGGTGGAGATGGTGCTCGGCGGCGCGGTCAACAAGGACATCGTCACGCTGATCAACAGGGCCGGCGGAAAAGCCGTCGGCCTCACCGGGCAGGACGGCGCCTTCATCCG
>JANOLA010000092.1:0-3037 GCA_031419535.1 Burkholderiales bacterium
TGGAACGCGGCCTGTTCCAGGGCCCGCGCCTGTTCATCGCCGGCTGGCCGATCACGCAAACCGGCGGCCACGCCGATGCGCGCCCGAAGGGCACGCGCGAAATGTTCTGCACCTGCGCGGGCCTGGGTCTGTTCGGCGCGGTCGCGGACGGCGTGGGCGAAGTGCGCCGCGCGGTGCGCGAGCAGGTGCGCAACGGCGCGAACCAGATCAAGGTGATGGCGGGCGGCGGCATCGCCAGCCCTACCGACCCGATCGACGGGACGCAGTATTCGATGGAGGAACTGCGCGCGATCGTCGAGGAAGCGCAGGCCGCGAACCTGTACGTGATGGCGCACGCCTACTCGCCGCGCGCCGTGACGCGGGCGGTGCAAGCCGGGGTGCGCAGCATCGAACACGGCAACCTGATCGACGAGGCGACGGCCAAGCTGATGAAGCAGGAGGGGGTGTGGCTGGTGCCGACCTTGGCGACTTACGCTGCGCTGGACGACGAGGGGCAAAAGCTCGGCTGGTCGGCCTCGATGATGGAAAAGCTGGCGCGCGTGCGTGCCAAGGGAATCGAGTCGATTCAGATCGCCAAGGCGCAGGGTGTTTCAATCGCACTCGGCACCGACTTGCTGGGTGCGATGCACGCACGCCAGAACGAGGAATTCTCCTTGCGTGCAGGCGCGCTCAGTCCGGTCGAGATTCTGCAAAGCGCGACGATTTCCGCCGCGCGGTTGATGGGTCAGGAAGGCCGAATTGGTGCTTTGACTCGCGGCGCATTCGCCGACCTGTTGATCGTCGATGGCGACCCAACGCGCGATGCAACCGTGCTGAGCCGGCCCGATACCGCGATCAAGCTGGTCATGAAGGCCGGCAAGGTGGTTCGCAACGCCTTGGGCCCCGCCTTCTGCCGCCCAGGCTCCTAGGGAGCGATGTAGGCGTAGCCCTGCTGCTGGTAGCCGCCAAGCGCGATCCAGCCATTGGGAACGAGCTTGACTTCCTGCATCAGGTCCGCGGGCTTGAGCTTGCGGTCCGCGAGCGGCAGGTTGGACAAGGCGCTGGGTACCCGAAAGCCGGCCATCGCCATCGACGAAGTGCCGCTGGAGTGGTGCTTTGCGCCTGCCGTGAAGCTCGACTTCCGCCACTTCGCGGACGGTTACGTCGTCACCGCAGCCGATGTCGAGGCGCAGTTGAAGCGCGTCGAACACACCCTCGAGCCGCTCGAGATCGTCATCGTGAACACGCGCGCCGGGTCGCGAAAGGCGATCTTCGACGATGCGTTGATGGCTGCCGCGCGGCCGGGTGGCGCTTGCGTCAACCGGCCGCAGCGCTGAAGTCGTTGCGCTCGAGCAGGCGCGACACGGCGTAGCCGATCACCAGCCCCCAGAAAGGCGCCCCGACGTTGAAGATCGGCACGTCGGCCACCGTGACGAGGAAGGTGACGAGCGCGCCGAGGGTGAAGCGCTCGCGGAACGACACAGTGAACGCCGTCTGGAGCACGCGCAGCATGGCCAGGCCGGCGAGCGTGGCCACGAACGCCGGCGGTGCGGCGAGCATCAACCGCGTGAACACGGGCGCGAACAGACCGAACGCCAGCGCGAAGATGCCCACGGCGATGCCCGCGGTGTAGTGCCGGTGCCGCTCGCCGGAAGCGGAGATGAGCGCGTTCACCGGGCCGGTGAGGCAGGTCGAGACCGTGCCGACGAGCGCGGCGAGCATCGAGCCTGCGCCGCAGGCGGCGGTGATCGCGTTGATCGGCGGCTGGTGCCCCGCGGCGTTGAGCACCGCGATCCCTTGGCCGTTCTGCACGACGAGCACGGTGATGGCGAGCGGGACGACCAGCTCCACCATGGCGCGCCAGGAGAACTCGGGCACAACCAGGTTGGGATGGGCGAACACGTGCAACGCGGTCGACCCCTGCGCGTGGAACTTTCCGAGAATGGCGATCGCCGCGGCACCAACGATGAGCGCGCCGATCAGCGGCGGCAGCCGCCGTGACCACGCCGCCGAGGCACTGAGAGCGAGAAAGGCGGCGACCATCGGCGCTGCGATCCAGAAATCGTCGCGCAACGCGTAGACCAGGCCCAGACCGAAGCGCAGGAACACGCCTGCCACCATGCCCATCACGATGGGCATCGGCACGGCCTGCATGACGCGCCGCACCCAGCCCGAGAGACCCAGCACCAGCATGAGCAGCCCGGTGGCGTGAAACGCGCCGATCACCTCGGGCCATGACAGGTGGCCGAGCGCCGGGCCCACCAGCACCGTGCCCGGGTTCGTCCAGAAGAAAACCAGCGGCTGCCGGTACACCGTGCAGAAGAGCAGGGTGATGAGTCCGTTGAGGAAGAACGAGCCGAAGACCCACGACGACAGATCAGATTCGCTCAAGCCGCCTTGCGCTCCGACGGCCAGGATGATCGCAACCGGCCCCGAGGCGGCGAAGATGAATCCGATCACCGCGTTGGCGAGATAGACCCCGCCGCAATCGGCGACCATCTGGCGCAAACCGGGGAGCGGCCTGTGGCCGGGCTCCAAGGGCATGGCGGGCTCCCGCGGACTAGGATCGGGGCGATTGTGCCGAAGGCGGGGTCGGGTGCCATCGTGCGCTGGAGCGGCGGGTTTCAGTTGCGGTGCCGAGGCGCTCATTACCTCGGGGTCGCGTGGCTATGGGAATCGGCAATCAGCCCGCAGTCGCCTTCATGGCACGAACTCACCTTGCTACCGCAATGCCGACGCCCGAGTGGGCGTCGCGAAGGTCCGCAGTGCAGCGATTGCTGACGCTGGCCGCTGGCGGGCGGAATTACGCTGACTGGCATCAAGCTGTCGTTGGACCGTGCCGCCTGTGCTAGCCCGAACGGCCGCTGTATGAGGTGGTGCAGTCGTAGTCCTCCGGCGATCCGGAGGGCAACACGCCACCGACCGCTTCGCCGTCACCTGGACTGGCGGTATCGACCCCTATGCACATGACCCGACTATGCGCAGTGGCCTCGAGGTTGCCGGCGCCAGGCCCTGCGGCAATGAGCTATTCAGCCCGGCGTGTTCTGCGCATAGTTAC